>CAIJOU010000885.1 GCA_903822375.1 Candidatus Hydrogenedentota bacterium | reverse complement strand
TGCCGCCGCTTTCGTGGCATGGGCGTCCCGCCCATGTTCTTTCGGACACGGGCAGGATGCCCGTGCCACAAAGCCGGGGCCATGCCCCGGCGAAGAAGAGCGGTGGCATGGCCACCGCTCTCAATAGAAACAGAAAAGACACCTTGGCGGCTGTCCTACATCTGCGGAGTGACATAAAATGAAAATATTGATTATTGGCAGTGGCGGACGTGAGCACGCCCTTGCATGGAAAATCGCCCAGAGTCCGCTTGTTGCGAGAGTTTATGGCGCTCCGGGCAATCCCGGCATTGCCAGCCTTGACAAGGGCGCCTGCGTTTCGCTTGCTGTGGACGACTTTGCGGGTATCAAGGCCTTTGTTGAGGAAAAGGATATTGACCTGACGGTCGTGGGCCCGGAAGACCCGCTGACGAAGGGGCTCGTGGACTACTTGGAAGAGGGGGGCGATCGTGCCTTTGGTCCTTCAGCCGGGGCGGCGCAACTGGAGGCGAGCAAGGCTTTTGCAAAAGCATTTATGGAACGCCACCACATACCGACCGCGGCGTGGGCCGAATTCAACGACCCGTCCGAAGCGGCGGCCTATGTGCGCGAGAAGGGCGCCCCCATCGTCATCAAGGCGGACGGTCTGGCCGCCGGCAAAGGCGTGACAGTGGCAATGGATGTGGAAACGGCATTGCGCGCCATTGACGAAGCCATGGTGCAGCAGGCCTTCGGCAGCGCCGGGTCAAGGGTGGTGGTGGAGGAGTTCATGGCCGGAGAAGAGGCATCGATCCTGGCCTTCTGCGATGGCAAGACCGTGGTTCCCATGGCATCCAGCCAGGACCACAAGGCGGCGTTTGACGGCGACAAGGGACCGAACACGGGCGGCATGGGTGCCTATTCGCCGGCGCCGGTGGTGACGGCCGAAATGGAGCGCCGCATTCTGGAAGAGGTGCTCCAGCCGGTGGTGCGGGGCATGGCGGAAGAGGGAAATCCCTACAAGGGAATCCTGTACGCCGGATTGATGATTACGGAGGAAGGGCCGCGGGTGGTGGAGTTCAATGTGCGCTTTGGCGACCCCGAAACCCAGGTCGTGCTGCCGCGCATGAAAACCGACCTCGTGCCGGTGCTGCTCGCCTGCTGCGAGGGCCGCTTGGACGGGGAACGCATCGAATACCATGATACGCCCTGCGTGACGGTGGTCATGGCCAGTGGCGGCTATCCGGGCAGCTATGCCAAGGGCAAGGCCATCTCAGGTATAGCTGCGGCGGAAGAAGAAACGGGCGTGAGCGTGTTTCAGGCGGGCACCAGAGCGGAAGGGGGGGCGCTGTTGACCAACGGCGGCCGTGTGCTCAATGTGACCGCCACGGGAGACGCGCTTCCGGAAACAATCGCGAAGGCATACCGGGCGGTCGGGAAAATCAGCTTTGACGGCGCGCACTACCGCACCGACATTGGCGGCAAGGCACTCAGGCGCATCGGCCTCTAGGCGCCGGTTCCCCATGCGGGGTCCCGGATATCAGGCGTTTCCTGCGGCGGCGCCGTGGATGGCCGCGACGCTTTTCGCATGCCACAGGTCGCGCATCGCGGCCGAAAGAAGTGCTTCGGCGTCGGGACAGCGGTTTGTGCTGTTACTGGTGGCCAGTCCGTAGTTCAGTTTGGCGACCATGGGGCACAGTGCGTCGTTCATGGTGGCGGAATGTATTTCCTCCTCGATCTTGCGCGCGTATGCCATGGCCTCCTCCCGGGTAACATGGGGGAGCACCGCGGTGAAGGTGGCCCCGTCATACCGGGCAAGAATGTCATAGTTGCGCGAACTGGCGCGCATGGCCATGGCAACCTCGACCAGCAGATCATCCAGGCACACCGCTTCCATGGGCTCGTCAATGGCGGTGATCTCGTCGACCTCGATCATAAGGCACGACAGGGGGTAATCATACCGATGTGCCTTGTCAGTCTCCTCCTGAAGGCGATCGGTCAGGAAACGCTTGTTTCTCAACCCGGTAAGTTCGTCCGTGTTGGCAGAATCCTCGAAGATGCCGTCCTGAAAAATCTTCTTGATGGCATTTCTTGCGTCGCGCAGTGCGGAATCAACGTGCACCATCACGATGGGCAGATTGTAGGGTTTGACGACATAGTCGCTTGCGCCGGTTTCGTAGCCCAGCGCGATGTCCTGGGCTTCACCGCGCGCGGTGACGAAAATCACCGGGATGGAGGATGTCGCCGGATTGGCTTTGAGGCGTCGGCACAGTTCAAAACCATCGATATCGGGCAGACCCACATCCAAGAGCAACAGATCGATATCGCCCTGCCCGCACCGTTCGAATGCGTCCACGCCGTTGTACACGGCCAGCGCGTCGTAGCCGTTCAGCCACAGGCCCTCGCAAAGCAAAGTGGCCTCATCGACACAATCATCCACGACACAGACTTTTGCCTTATGCACCTCTATACCTCTTTATGTACGGTTGAACTCCGCTGATTACGGGATGAATACAGTTTTCACAGAAAAATTGTACACTGAAATACGCATTTTGGCAAACCGCCCGTGCCGGGTGCCTGAAAGTAAGACTAACTGTCCGGTTGTCTCGGCTCAACAGGTTCATCATCCAGACGCGCCAAGACCGGGTGCCCGGAAGGGGTAATGGACTCCGGCAGGGGGGAACAAACCGCATTCAGAAGCAGCCAGCGCGCCCTCACAGCGGCGGACGCGTCTGAATCGGCGAAGCGCGTCAGGAAGCTTTCGCAGGCTTGGGCGGCCAAGTCAGGGCGTTGTTGCCTGGTTTCCAGCAGGTCAACCAGCCGCCAGAGCAAAGCCGCGGCCTCATGGGGGCGTTCTTGTGCATCCAGGGCCCGCCTAAACCACTGCGCCGCCTCGTCATATGACCGGAGGGCGCAGAGGGCGCCACCAATTCGCGCCATAATCTCGGGCTGACCGGGGAAGGTTCGGGCCAGCACATAGTACTCATTTAGGGCACCCTGATAGTCGCCGAGGCGTTCCAGGGCCTCCGCCGGTCCGAAACGGGGTTGACTGGCGGCCTGGTCGCCGCCCGGCAGGAATATATCCACTATCAACTTGGACAGAAATGAAACAGCGATGTGTCCATAGAGGGCCATTGAGGCGGCCAACATGCCCAAAGATGCGAATATCATATAGACGGGGGTGTCGCTCAATTCCTCGTGAACGGCGTGGATTTCAAAGGCGGCGGTGAGGAGCACATAAACGAGGACGACCGACTGCCGGGCCAGCCCCCATTCGTCATGGTTGAGAAAACGGCGTCGAAGGGCGTAGACACCAAACGCCAGGAAAGGGGTAAGCAAGACCAGAGCCGTCGCGTCAAGGAAAGGATAATTGATTGTTGTCAGAACGCTCATGCATTGTCGCCACGTTTGGCCGTCGGACGGTCTTCCGGTGCCGCGGTTAGCGTATTCCTTTGGCGGGGTGCATGTCCAACCATGACCAAAGCGACGTCCGTTCAGGAGGTGCCGTCTGCACAGAGGCTTGGGATGTCCGGGCAACGCCGGGTCGAACAGGCGCGGTGAACCGTGCGAGAATACGCGTCATGGGGCAAGCAGAATCGGCGAGGTTCGGACAAAGATGCAAATCCCAGGCACGTGGCGTTGCACGTCAAAGACAGACTCCAGGGCACCAGGGGCTCTGTCAGGAGGTTGTTGGAAATGAGTGACCGGAAACACAGAAGTAAGAAGCAGGCTTCACTGGTACGGCAAACGGTGACTCCGGACACATTGCCGGGAACACTTTGCGTGGAACCGGGGGCTGCGCCTCCGGAGATTCGGGTCATGGCCTACAGTCCCGACGACTATACCGAGACGATGGTCCAGCAGGTCAACCAGATTCGTCCACTCCTGGACCAATGGCCGGTAGTCTGGGTGGATATCGAGGGATTTGGCGACGGAACCACGCTGCGCGCACTCAGCGAACTATTTGATATCCATGCTCTTGCGCTGGAGGACGTGGTGCATATTCACCAGCGGCCCAAAGCCGAACTATACGGGGAACGTGTGTTCTTCATCACTCGCATGGCGCAGGTGCGCGAGGACTTGGAGACCGAACAGGTGAGCTTCTTCCTTGGCCGTCATTTTGTGCTGACGTTTCAGCAGGGCGCGCCCGGTGATTCCTTTGAGCGGGTGCGCCACCATATCCGGGCCAAGGCGGGAGCGTTGCGCGCCTCCGGGGCGGACTACCTTTGCTACAGCCTGATTGACGCGGTGATAGACCAGTTCTTCCCCGTGCTTGAACGGCTGGGCGACCGTCTGGAGGCATTGGAAACGGAGGCGCTGTCGCGGCCGTCACTCGACACGGTCTCGCGCGTGCATGCGATCAAGGGCCAGTTGCTGTCGCTGCGCCGGATCGTCTGGCCCATGCGGGAGGCGCTTCAGACGGTGCTGCGCGACCCGGCGAGTGTGTTCACTGCAGAGACGCGGGTATACCTTCGTGACTGTCACGACAATCTGCTTCAGATCATGGACCTGGTCGAAACCTACCGTGAACTGGCCGCCGGACTGACAGATCTGTATCTGTCGAGCAGCAGCAACCGCATGAACGAGGTCATGAAGGTGCTGACGATTATCGCCACCATTTTCATGCCGTTGTCCTTTCTTGCCAGCCTTTACGGAATGAACTTTGATCCCGGTGCGTCGCCGTGGAACATGCCGGAACTCCGGAGTCACTGGGGGTACCCGGTGTTGCTCGCGTTCATGGCGCTCGTTGCCGGGGGCATGGTCTTTTCCTTCTGGTGGAATGGATGGTTCAAACCGACGCTGCCACCGATGGATTACAAGGATGGCAGCGATCCGCACGATGACCGCACCTGAGTCTCGAAGGAGGGGCGCGTGCATCCGGGGCACCCGAGGATGGTCCCTTCCCGGCATTGTTGATGGCGAAATACCGGCACATTCCCTTCCCGTCTTGGGGTTCCGTTTCGGGAAGACACCCAAATGACTGTTGACAGGATGAGCAAAGGGGGATAGAATCACCCAGAAACATCGGCACGGTTTCGCGCTAGGGAACGGGGTGTGTTAGGGTTCACGCCGGTGTACGGCAGGGAAACCTGCAATGATTGCGCATCATGGGATGCGCGCCAGGCAGGTCCGTGTTCAATGCGGTGAACACATTGGCAGTCTCATAACAACAGGAGAACTGGAAATGGCAGACGGCGCAAAGGCGAAAACCAAAGGTCAGATTGTGGCGGCTCTTGCGGAGAAGACGGGGTTGACGAAAAAGCAGGTGGACGATGTGCTCGCCGCGCAGGCTGAACTTGCCTATCAGGAAGCGGCTGCGGGCTTCACCATTCCCGGCATTGGAAAACTGGCCGTGGTGCAGCGCGCCGCGCGCAGCGGGCGCAACCCGGCAACGGGCGAGACGATCCAGATCCCGGCGAAGCAGAGCGTGAAGTTCCGTGTGGCGAAGGCCGCGAAGGACGCAATCGCGCCTGCAGTGTAAGAGCCGTCCGCGCGGAAAAAAGCCATTGCACACGGTAGTGTCGGGCAAATGTGACTGAGAGGGCGGGTTGCCCCTTCGCCACAAAAGTAGGGCGTGTCTTCGAAAAACAGGAGACAGGGATATGCGTGTTCGATCAGTGGCGTTCATTCTGCTGTCAATTCTGGCGCTGCCGGGACTGACGGGATGTAATCCGCGTTTTGCCGTGACGGACCTTGGCACGCTGGGCGGGGAGGGATGGACCAAGGCCGCCGACATTAATGCCAGCGGGCATGTGACGGGGCTCAGCCGGATTAACGACACGGTTCAGCATGCGTTTGTGTGGGGCGGGGGAACGATGACGGACCTGGGTTCGACGAGTACCGATGCGTTCAGCGCGGGGGCAGGAATCAACGCTACGGGCGTGGTGGTGGGCGTCACCACCCCGGCACTGGGCGAGACAACCACGGCGCGGGTATGGATGCCGTCGGCCTTGGTGCCACTGTACACCATGGGCGGCACCGAGGCCGTGGCCACCGCGATCAGCGATTCGGGTGTCATTGTTGGGGCGTCTGACCTGCCGGGGGATACGGGGTTTCACGCAGTGCTGTGGAATGGTTCGAGTGCGCAACCACAAGATCTGGGCTCGCTCGGCGGGCCCTGGAGTTTCGCGCAGAAAATCAACCCGACCGGACAGGTGGTGGGCTGGAGTCTGCTTACGGCCGACGACGTGCCGGGTTGGCCGGAAAAAGCCCCTCTGGCAGAGGCGCTGGCATCCAAGGATGCGCCGGAGGCGGAAAAACGCGTGGGCACTTTCTATTTCCCCAGCCGGGCGCATGCGTTCTACTGGTCGGGCACCGGTTCCATGCAGGACTTGGGAACGCTCGGCGGTCACGGCAGCATGGCTTTTGGCATCAATGCGTCCGGGCAAATCGTCGGCACGAGCTACATCGAGGGTGATGCGGTGCGCCATGCCGTGCTGTGGGACGCGACCGGTGTAATTCACGATTTGGGCGGACTGGGCGGCACCGACGCGGTGGCGATGGCTATCAACGACGCGGGAAGCGTGGTAGGCATGGCCACCACGGCCGCCGGGGAAAAGCACGCTTTCCTGTGGGAAGCCGGCGTGATGACCGATCTCAACACGCTCGTGGACCTGTCCGGCCTTGGATGGAGGCTTGAGGAGGGGATGGCCATCAACAGCGACGGCATCATCGCCGGGTCCGGCTCCCATAACAATCTGAGCCGGGCCTTCGTGCTGACGCCGAACTGATGGAAGTTGTGGGACAGGCAGCCCCGCCTGTCTGCATCCCGTTGTTTGATGCACGTTGACAGCCGGGGACGGCGGCTGTCTCACATTGTTTGCACCGGTTGTACCCCGCTATACGCCCTTTACGCGGGCGAAATTGATAAACCCGCGTTCCACGTCCGTGTCGAGCAGCTGAACGCGCGTATGATCGCCCACGTCCAGCCCCTGGAACCCACGGACCACCTTCCCTTCCACGGGTGGGGCGAATATGCGAACCCACGTGCCTTTCTCCGAAGCGCCGGTCACGATGGCGTCGAATTGTTCTCCGGCGCGTTTGGACAGCAGCAGCGCGGCGGCGGACTTGGCCACCTGCCGTTCCACTTTGGTCACATTGCCCTCCTGTTCGGTGCAGTGGCGGGCAAATTCTTCAAGCTCATCCAGCGTATAGGGCACGGGCTGTCCGGCAAGGGCTGCCTTGAGCAGCCGCTGGGTAATGACGTCGGGGTAACGCCGGTTGGGGGCCGTCGAGTGCGAATAGTTCTTCACCGCCAGCCCGAAATGCCCTTCGGGCCGCTGGCCGGGCATGTCCACCGCATATTCTCCGGCACCCATGAGTTTTATGACCGCGAGTGACAGGTCTGGGAACTTTTCAGGGTCTTTGGCTCGTTCTTCATCCAGGAACTTCTCTAGGGCGACAGCGTCTGGTTCGCCGGGCAGCGTGCAGTTGAGGCGTCCCGCCAATTCCACAATGCGCGCCCAGCGTTCGGGCGAACGCAGTACCCTGCGCAGGGAGGGGAAGCCTTTCCGCTCAAGATAGGCTGCGGTGACGCCGTTTGCCGCGATCATGAAATCTTCAATCAGGTATTTGGCCCGGTTCTTCTCTTCGGCTTTCAGGTCGGCAAGCATGTCACCCTCAAACACGGCCTTTGTCTCCGTTGTTTGAAGGGTGAGCGCCCCGCGCTCATGGCGCAGCCCCTTGAGCGCCTGGGCAACGCGGTCCTGGATACGCAGCTGTTCCTCAAGGTTTGGAATGGCGGCCAGTGCAGGCGGCGGGGGAGCCTCGCCGTCAAGCCAGGCGGCGACAGTGTTGTAGGCCAGTTTCGCGTAGTTGAGTACCAGGGCGCGGTAGACGTCGGACGCCGTCACGGTGCCGTCGGTCGCGATGACGGCCTCGACCACGATGGCCAAACGCTCCCGGTTTTCACCCAGTGACGTGAGGTCCGTGGAAAGCTTCTCGGGAAGCATCGGGAAAATCTTCGCAGCCGTGTACACGGACATAGTGTTCTCAGCGGCGTGCCCGTCAGTGGCCGACCCCGTCTTCACGAGTGCATCGACATCGGCGATGGCGACAAAAATCTTGGTTGACCCATCCGGTTGGGGGGCGGCGTAAGTGAGTTGGTCAAGGTCCATGGAATCGTCGTTGTCGATGGAGCACCATAGGAGATGACGCAGGTCCCGGATATCGGGACCCGTTTCCACTGCGGCCGCTTCGATTTGGTCGGTTTCAGTGATGACGGCGGGGGAGAATTCGGGCAGTAGCCCGCGTTCCATCATGGCGCGTTCCGCGATTCTGGAGAGCCGTTCCCGATGTATGGCGTCAGTATTGTTCATGCAAAGTTCCCCAAGCTAAGGATATAGCCATGTTACAGCGTGCGTTCAGGGATTCTAATCCGACCCGTTTTGCGGTTCAACCCGGCCAACGGCTTGGCATGCTGTTGGTATTCTGGATACCTTGTTAAAACCTACCTTCCAGTGGGATTTTGGCCGCCGAGAGACTCGAAAAATTGACTTTTATGGGGTTAAGAGACTATGATATGCGTGCTGCTGGTGGAACCTTAGTGTGGTTATACCCACCAGTTCCCCCCATAGGGCGCCACAGTGCGTCCGTCCTTTCAAGTGCCTGTGTATAAAGGATTTAAGAACAATGAAGCTGACGGTAATCGGCGGCGGAAGTTCCTATACTCCCGAATTGTTGGATGGACTCTTCAGCCGACTGGAGCAGATTCCCGTCACCGAAGTGTGGATGATGGACCGTGACGAGCGGCGTCTGGGAATCAACGCGGCATTTGCGCGCCGCATGACGGAGAAGAATGGCAATCCGTTCACGGTTCATGCCACGGGGGACATGCGGGCGGCGGTGAAAGACGCGAAGTATGTGGTCACGCAGATCCGCGTGGGTCAAATGCAGGCGCGCATCAACGACGAGAAGCTGGGTCTGAAGCATGGCATCGTGGGCCAGGAAACGACGGGAGTGGGCGGGTTCGCCTGCGCGCTGCGCACGATTCCGCGCATCCTGGAAGTGGCGCACACGATGGAGGAACTGGCACCGAAGGGCTTCCTGATCAATTTCACCAATCCGGCGGGCATCAACACCGAGGCTGTGCTCAAACACAGCAAGACACGCACGGTGGGTTTGTGCAACGTTCCCATCGGCATCATCATGGATGTGCTGAAGCACACCGGCGGAGAAGTGGGAGATCTCGAACTCGATTATGTCGGGCTGAACCATCTTGCATGGGTGCGTAAATTCGTGTTCCGGGGCGCCGATATAACGCAGGCGGCCATCGAGAAATTTATCGAGAATGCGGCGGAGGAATGGGAAGTCGAGTCCACGCGGGAGAATATGATCACGGCCATCCGCCAGCTGAACATGCTCGTCAACCCCTATCTGCAGTATTACTACTCGACCGCCACGGTTCTGGATACCCTCAAGGGCAAGCCGTGCACGCGCGGCGAGGATGTGGTGAAGGTTGAAGAGAGCCTTTTTGAGAAGTATCAAGACGTCGAGCTGAAAGAAAAGCCCGAGGAACTGAGCAAGCGGGGGGGCGCGCACTACTCCACGGCGGCCTTCCATCTGGTCGATGCGATAGAGAACAACCGGGGCAACCGCCAGATTGTGTGCTGCCGCAACAACGGGGCGGTGCCGACCTTTGACGATGATGTGGCGGTGGAGATTCCGGCAGTTATTGGGGAAAACGGCGCCGCGGGCATTCCCCAGGCCACGCCGGAACTGCCCATACGGGGCCTGATGCAGTTGGTCAAGGCCTACGAGTCGCTTACGGTGGAGGCGGCCGTCAAAGGCGACCGGACTGCGGCGTTCAACGCAATGCTGCTGCACCCGCTGATGCCGGACGCGAACGGCTGCAAGGCGTTGCTCGACGAATTGCTTGAGATCAACCGGCCCCATTTGCAGGGGACCTTCTTCTAGGCGGATTGGCGCCATGGGGCGCACTGCATGGTTCACAAACCGGCCCATCGGGGCGCAGGAGAAAGACTATGACCCGTCCAGCCATTTGCCAGACCAGCCTGCCGGGGCGCGAACCGGACAAACGCGGCAAGGTGCGCGACATCTACGACCTGGGCGACAACCTGCTGATCGTGGCGACGGACCGACTCTCGGCATTTGACTGGGTAAACCCGGTGGGCATTCCGGACAAGGGTCGGATGCTGACGCAGATATCCCTGTTTTGGTTCGAGCAGGTGAAGGACCTCTGCACCAACCACCTTATTTCGGCGGATGTGGCCGATTTCCCCGCCGAGTTTCAGGCACATGCGGACATTTTTGAGGGGCGCTCCATGCTGGTGCGCAAGTGCGACATATTCCCGGTGGAGTTCATCATCCGCGGGTACCTGGCGGGCAGCGGACTCAAGGAATACCGGCAACAGGGTACTGTGTGCGGCATAAAGCTGCCCGAGGGGCTGGTTGAGGCGAGCAAACTGGAGAAGCCCATCTACACGCCGTCGACCAAGGCGGAATCGGGACATGACATCAACATCAGTCCTGAGGAGGCGGGGAAGGTAATCGGCAGCGAATGGAATGACCTGGCGTCGGCAACGGCGATCCGGGTTTACGAGCGGGCACGTGACATTGCCGCGGAACGCGGCATACTGCTATGTGACACCAAGTTTGAGTTCGGCGTGCGCGAGGGCAAGTTGATTCTGGCGGACGAGATACTGACACCCGATTCATCGCGTTTTTGGCCCGCAGACCAGTACAAGCCCGGCCAGAGCCAACCCAGCTATGACAAACAATTTGTCCGCGACTGGCTTGAAACGACCGATTGGGACAAGAACTCCCCGCAGCCGCCGCTCCCGGCGGACGTGGTGGAAAAGACGCGCGCAAAGTACCTTGAAGCCTATACCCGCCTGACGGGCAAAAAGGACCTGTAAACGTGGAATCTGACCATTTGAGCCCTGAGGACACGACTGCGATGGACCCGTTTTGCGGCGATGAGACCCATGATGACGACCATCTGCATGATGAATGCGGCGTTTTTGGGGTCTTCGGCCATCCGGAAGCGCCAAAGCTAATCTATCTGGGCTTGTATGCACTGCAGCACCGCGGGCAGGAGGGGGCCGGCATCGTCTGCGCCGACGAGGGCGTGCTCTCGGCGCACCGCGGCGTGGGACTGGTGTCGGACGTTTTCAAGCCCCATAAGCTGGCCCGTGTGACGGGGGACCGCGGCATCGGGCATGTGCGTTATTCGACCTTCGGGTCGAGCAATCTAAAAAATGTGCAGCCGCTCGTGGCCGACTATGCACGTGGTTCGATGGCAGTGGCGCACAACGGAAACATCACGAACGCGGCCGTGTTGCGCGAGGAACTTGAGGAACAGGGCGCGATCTTCCAGGCGACCACGGACACTACCGTGATCCTGCATCTCATCTCGCGTTCCAAAATGCGCACCTTCACCGAGTGCCTCATTGACGCGCTGGGCAAACTGGTGGGGTCCTATTCCGTTGTGGCCATGAACGGGACAGAGGTGGTTGCCGCGCGGGACCCGCACGGTTTCCGGCCGTTGTGGCTCGGCAAACTGGACAATGGCTGGGTGCTGGCCAGTGAAACCTGCGCGCTGGACATCATTGACGCCGAATGGGTGCGCGAGATTGAGCCGGGCGAGGTGGTCACCATCACCGATGCCGGCATAACCTCAGTGAAGCCCTTTCCCCCGGCAGTGCCCAAACAGTGTGTGTTCGAGTTCATCTATGTGGCGCGTCCGGACAGCTACATCTTCGGCAAGAGCGTGGACGAGGTGCGCAAGAACCTCGGGCGGGAACTCGCGCTTGCCGCACCCGTGGACGCGGACCTGGTCATGGCGGTGCCCGATTCCAGCAACCCGGCCGCGCTGGGCTATTCGCACCAGTCGGGGTTGCCTTTCGACATGGGCTTTATCCGCAACCACTATGTGGGCCGCACCTTCATCGAGCCGGACCAGGGCATCCGCGATTTCGGGGTGAAGATCAAACTAAACCCGTCGCGCCACGCGGTCAGCGGCAAACGCATCGTGCTCGTGGACGACAGCATCGTGCGCGGCACAACCGCCAAGAAGATCATCAAGATGCTCCGCGCCTGCGGCGCGAAAGAGGTGCATTTCCGCATCGCCTCGCCCAAGATCATTGCATCCTGCTTTTACGGGATCGACACGCCCAACAAGAAGAAGCTTATCGCGCACAACATGAGCGTGGAGGAAATCCGCGACTATCTCGGCGTGGATTCGCTGGCATACCTGGAGATCGACGCGCTGCTGCGGGCGACAGGCTGCGACCCGTTGCATTTCTGCACCGCCTGTTTCACGAGCATGTATCCCACGCTGGTGCCGGACGATTACATCCCCAAGACCAACAACAAGCGGCATGTCGACCACAGCACCGAAGTGTACGGCGCGTAGAATGCCCGGAGCATCCGTCATTCCCGCCAGGGCGGGACATCCCTGCCGGCCTTGCGCCACATTGGCTGGGGACCACGCTCAGGGCCTGCCCAAGTTGATTTGACTTCTTGAAAGTGCTTGAATGCTTCCCGTTTGACAGCATTCAACCCTGAAAAGGAAGCATTTCATGGCTCCTCTCAAAGTCGCCATTGTCGGCGTGGGCAATATAGGCAACGTGCACGCGCGCTGCTACCAGGCCAACCCGAAAACGAAGATTGTCGCCGTGTGCGACCTCGTGAAGGAAAAGGCTGATGCCGCCGCGGCCGCTTACGCGGCACGGGCGTTCTACAGCGTGAGAGAAATGCTGCAGTCGGGCGTCAAGATCGATTGCGCAAGCATGTGCACCGCCGGAAAGGAAAACGGGGGCGACCACTACACACCGACGATGGAACTGTTGTCTGCGGGAATTCCCACGCTGGGCGAAAAGCCGATTTCCAACGAGGTGGACAAGGCGAAGAAGATGGTGGCGCTGGCAAAGAAGAAGAACGTCCGCTATGCCATCGACCTGAACCACCGGTTTACGCCCGCGGCCAAACTGGCAAAGCAGTGGGTGGAAGAGGGGCGACTGGGACATCTGCACATCATCAACATGACGATGTGGATCGACAATCCAAACGAGACGGCCGAACATTTCCACGCCCGCGCGCTGCATCCGCATTCCATCGACGTGATGCGCTATTTTTGCGGCGACGCGGTCAAAGTGCAGGCTTTCTTCAATCACGGCCAAACCCGCGACGGGAAGACCCGCAAATGCTGGTCAAACCTTCAGGCGAACATGCTGTTCGAAAACGGTGTGGTGGGGCACCTGACGGGCAGCTATGATGCGGGCGGCGGATTCGGGCTGGAGCGTTGCGAGGTGACCGGCAGTCTCGGCCGTTTCGTGCTCGAGGAGGCCTGTGAGGATTTGACCCTGTACAGTCGCAACAACAGCGGGCGCGAGGCCCACCATCATCTGGGCGGCATGACCAATTTCGGAGAGACTTTCGCCTCGCGCATCGGCGTCTGGGTCGATCAGAATTTGAAGAAGGTGAAGCCGGAGCGGGTGGATGGAAGCGGAGAGGACGCGCTGCGCGCGCAGAAGATCATCGAGGCCTGCATTGCGTCGTGGAACGCCAACAGGATTGTGACGGTGAAATACTGATTTCCGGAAGGAATACGGCAATGATAAAACTCGGCGTTAACACCGTCCTGTTTGGCGGCTACGATTTTAGAACCGCCATGGAGCATATTAAGTGGGCCGGGTACGACGGTGCGGAGATTTCGGCCATCCAGGGGATGTGCGAACACCTGTGCCTGGACAACTGGCGGGCACAGGCGGCGGAAATCAAGGCGATCTCCAACGACTTGGCGCTGCCGTTCATGGCGATGGAAGAGGCGGCATTGGACGAGGAGCGGCTGATGCTGGCCTATGAGGCGGCGGCGGAGATTGGGATTCCGGTGGTGAATGTGGGGCCGGGCGGGGTGTCGAACAGTGAGGAGGACCTGCGCGTTTCAATCGCACGGCTTTACCGTTTGGCCGAAAAGGCCGAACCGTTCGGCGTCACGCTTTGCGTGAAGGCGCACGTGGGCGCGGCGATTTGGAACACGTTGACGACGCTGGTGGCCATGGTGCAGATTGACTCGCCCGCCTTTGGCATAGACATGGACCCAAGCCACATTCACCGCAGCGGAGAAGTGCCCCACGAAGCACTGGAGCAGGTCGTCTCGCGCGTAAAACATGTGCATATCCGCGATTGCGCGGGACCGGGACCGTCGCCGGGCGCGCCGGAAATGCAGGCCTGCGGCCGCGGCGAAATCGACCTGCCGGGGTATTGCCGGGTGCTGGTCGAGGCAGGCTATGACGGTCCCGTCAACCTGGAAGTTATCGGCGCGTCGGAGTACCCACTGAGCCGTTGCGCAACCATCGCCGCGGAAAGTTACGGTTATCTGAACGCCTGCCTCAAACAGTGCGGCGGGCGTTGAATCCCGAACCGGGAAGGAGCATGACATGGCGAAGAAGCCGCCCAATATCCTGATCTTTGCAATCGACAGCATCCGCCGCGATCACATGAGCTGTTACGGCTATCGGCGGCTCACGACGCGGCTTTTCGACCGTCTGGCGGCAAAGGGAACGGTGGTGGAGAACGCATTCAGCCCCTATATCCCCACAACGCCGGCCTATTCGAGCATGCTGACCGGGCAGGATGTGGTGTCCCACCAAATGGTGAGTCTGGGGCCGAAGGGGCCGCTGGACCCAAATCATCCGACCTTGCCGGAACTGCTCAAAACGGCGGGATACACCAGCACCGTGGTGGGCTTCGATGCGGGCTTCTTTCGGGGCTTTGACAGATACCTCAATTTCGAGGGGTGGCTCGCGTGGGAGGACCGCCCGGCGCGCAAGGCGGAGAACCTGAACGCGGTCACGATTCCGGAACTTGAGCGTCTGCACAAAACGGGCAAGCCGTGGATGCTCTTCCTGCGCCACATGGACCCGCACTCGCCCTACCTGCCGCCGCCGCCGTTCGACACCATGTTCTACTCAAAGAACCCCTGCGCAAAGGGCAACAAGAGCATGGCCCCCGTAAAGGCGTTCAAGCCGTTCCGCGATTTCCATCTTTCCTGGATGCCGCCGGGCATCACGGACAAGGACTTTGTCATCGCCCAGTACGACGGCCAACTGGCGTACATGGACGTCTGCTGCGCCCGGATTGTGACGCGGCTCGAAGAACTTGGCTGTGCGGAGGAGACGCTGATCGTCATCACCGGCGACCACGGCGAGACGCTTTACGACCACGACATTCATTTTGACCACCATGGGCTGTACGAGCCGACCCTGGTCGTTCCGCTCATCTATTACTGGCCGGGCAAAGTGCCCGGCGGAGTGCGCAGCAAGGCGTACTCGCTGCACGAAGACATGATTCCGACGGTGCTGGATGTTTGCGGACTCAAGTCCCTGGCGAAGGGCGTCAAGTTCGACGGCGTGTCGCTCACAAAGTACTTCACCGAAACCAACGACTCGCCGCGTTCGGATTTCTACATCACCGAGTGCACCTGGATGCGCAAACATGGCTGGCGTACACCCATCTGGAAATTCTGGGACGCACTGGAGCCGGATTTTCACGGCAAACCGCCGGTGGAATTGTACAACCTCATCGAAGACCCGGAAGAGTCAATGAATCTGGCCGACAAGGAGCCGGGAATCGTCGAGATGCTGCGCGCGCGGATGAACGCATGGGTTGCGAAGCGCTGCAGGAAAACCGGCAAGGGCAATCCGATCAATGACTATGTGATCGGGCTCGACAAGCACATTGGGTCAGTGGCCACCGCCAAGAAACTCCAGTCCCGGTAGCTAAGAAAGCCGGCTCTCCGCGCACAGGCATTTCCCGCCTCTCAGGGCGGGACCAACCGGCGGAGCGTCCTTCTGCATTCAGTCGTTGCCGAAAGAAACGGTTCGGAGTCCGCGCTGCCGTTTGTTGCCCTTGCGGGCGCACACGCGGCGAGCGCGAACTCCGACCTTTTTCCAGCCCTCACTGGCGGAGGGATTGTTTATCTCCTAGTCGTCGTTGCCGCGGCGTGACGAGACATAGGTGTAGGTGAGCGCATTGCTCGTGCCGGCTGAGGTCTGCACTGTGACATTGACGCGGCCCGATGAGTGGCTCGGCGTGCGCACCGTGATGCGCGTGCTGCTGCCCTGGGACGAACGGTTGTCGTCATCAACGCCGCCGGAGCTGCTGATGACACGTGCCGCCGTGTTGCCGAAGTACACCCGCGCACCCGTCAGGTTTGTGCCGGTCAGCGTGACCGTGGTCCCGCCGGATGTGCTGCCCGATGACGGGCTAAGCGCGCTCAGTGTCGGGCCGCCCGACGGGGGAGGGGTCGGGGCAACATAGGTGTACGTGACCGCACCGCTGGTGCCGTTGGCCGTGGCGACTGTCACACTCACGGCACCAGCCGCATGTGCCGGGGCAACCGCTGTAAGGGAAGTGCCGGCCGCATTCACAACGACGCCGGAGGCCGCCGTGCCGCCGAAGGACACGCTGGCACCCGTCAGGTTCGTGCCGGAAAGCGTGACCGAGGTCCCGCCGGCCGTGGTGCCCGAGTTTGGCGAAATCGAACCAAGCGTCGGGGCACCCGTCGGTGGGGGCGTGGGCGCAACGTAGGTGTAAGTGACCGCACCGCTGGTGCCGCCGGTGGTGGTCGCGGTAACACTCACCGCGCCAGCCGCATGGGCCGGAGCGACCGCCGTAAGGGACGTGCCGGCTGCGTTCACGACGACATTGGAGGCCGCCGCGCCGCCGAACGACACGCTGGTACCCGTCAGGTTCGTGCCGGAAAGCGTGACCGAGGTCCCGCCGGCCGTTGTGCCCGTATTCGGTGAAATCGCGCCAAGTGTCGGGGCCGAAGGAAGTGGCGCGATATAGGTGTAGAGGACCGCACCGCTGGTCCCGCCCGCGGTGGTCGCGGTAACGTTCACCACACCGGCCGCATGAGCCGGTGTGATGGCCGTGACCTGTGTGCCTGCGGAGTTGACAACGACGTTTGTCGCCGGCGTGCCGCTGAGGGACACGCTTGCACCGGTCAGGTTCGCGCCGATCAGCGTGACCGCAGTCCCGCCGGCCGTCGTACCCGATGTTGGTGCGATCGTGCTGAGCGACGGAACGCTTGCTGTTACAGGCATGTCTGCGGCGTTGCCTGGGAAGGTCAGTGCGGCTATCTCGGCACCGTTGCTGAACCCGTCTCCGTCGGAGTCGAGCGAGGAAATGGCGGTGAAGCTGTGATTGGCGCTCCCGAAGGCCAAGCCATAGGGATTACGTGTCGGCGGGCTGGTGTGGCACAGCGTGCAACTGTCGAGTTTGCTGCCCACAATGGTTGGATACTGGCTTTCTGCCTGGGTGAGATACCCCGATACAGCGCCCGCCTGAAGGGCCAGGCACATCATCATGGTGAAGAGGACCATGCCGGTCCAAACGTATGTTCGTGTTTTCAAAAGTAGACTCCTTTCTGTTGACTGTCTGCGGTTTTGGTTCACAAGTGAACTTATTTGCCTCATCGTCCTGCGTACCTCTCTGTCGCGGGCCTTGCTGAAACTACCGGTTCCAGCGTCCCGTCTGCCTTTCGTCGTTCCTTCGGTGACTACCGAGTGTGCGCTCCGCACGATGGGATTGTACCACCAAAATCTGGATATGCCAAATAATAGAATAAGAACAAAGTCTATTATTTCCATAAGTGCGAATCCGTCATTCTGGATTCTCACAGCATGGAATAAAACCATTGGTTCTGACAGCGGTTTAGTGAGTGTAAATATCTAAAATAAAATAACTTACGTACAATATAGCAACCAGAAGTACGGGTTATTCCTAGAGGCTTCCGAAACGCTCTAGCGGTAAATCCCCTAAAGAGAGACCAAGTAAGTTGTCAATAATTTACCATTCGGTTTTAGGCCAAGAAACGTCGGTTTCCGGCTTGGATTAAGCCAATCGAGGCACCCAAATGGCGGGATGTTCTTGATTTGAGTCGGAAGCCTGGGTGCTGGGTTGCGCAGGGGGCGTGCCCTGCATAAAGAACGAAGTCTTGAGGCCCAAGGCGGTACGCGGCGATACGATTTCGCTGGCGTGAGTGCTATGTCTCAAAGCCAGCGTTCTGTAAAGCGCTGAATGATGCCTGCAATGCCATGATGGAAATGGCTGAAAAGGATGTGCATACATGAAACTTTGACTTCACGCGGCCAAGCATCCGAGAGGTCATGGGCCTGCCGCGAGTCGCTTTGCGTGGGCGGAGATTGTGGCGCAAGCCGCGGCGGCCTATTTCCTGCCACGCCGGGCAAGCAGGTCACTGATAATGGAATTGGCATTTTCCGGCGTGATGCCGCAGGGTTCGCAGTAGACTTCGGGGTGGAATGGCTTTTTGAGGTTGTCTGGTGTGTGCGCATCCGTGGAGACGGTAAACTTTACCCCGGCGTCGGCGAGAGGTTTTATGTCTGCGATGAGTGCCTCGCGCATGTTTGCGGCAGCCCAATAGCCTTCGGTGCCGCGTCCCATCTCGATGTAGATGGAACTGTCTTTGAGCAGGCGGATGACCTCGTCCTGCTCGCCGTTCTTGAAGAAGCGCAATTCCTCCAAGGTCAACGAATCACGTGTGCGACCGGCCTTCCTGGCAAGCTTTTCAACACGGCCCAAGCGGGCGGGGAAGGGGTGGAACAGGACCATGGGGACGTCGAGCTTTTTCTGAACTTCCTTAATCTGATGGATGCGCCGAATGAACAGGGCACCGTTGGGTTCGTCGCCTTCGTGGGTGGACGAGATGTGCCACCCGATGATTTCAGCCGCTTTGAGCGGTTCGTAGTTGACCCCGTCGTCGAGGTCAAACTCGGCCACTTCCCATCCCTTGAAAATGGTCAGGTCCTTTCGTGCGGCGGCCAGGGATTCGATGTCTGCAAGGAATGCGCTGTGGCCCGCCCTCCCCATGGGATACCACTGCCTGACGCCCTCTTCTTTGGCCCATTGGGCGCATTCGTCGGGGGTGCGGTCGTAGAGTTCAAGATGGTCGAGGCAGAAGAAGACCTTGCGGCCGTCGGCGACGGAGAGGTCAATCCATTCATTGAGCGGCAGACGCCGTTCCAGACCACAATGGATGTGCATGTCCATTTCGCGCAGGGCGTATTGGGGGGCATTTTGTGCGGAGGCGGTCCTGCCGGCCAGAGCGAGCAGGCCCAACAGCGTGCAGGTGGTCAGAACAATGTTTTTTTGGGCGGATGACATGTTCATAGGTTCTCCAGCAAGAATACTTGGGCCCATAAGGGGTTGGCTATGGCCGAGGGACAGCCACGACGGTGAATTCACGTTCAGATGGCCGCATGCTGACGGCGTATCGGCAATGTCGCGGGACACCGCTGACAAGAGTATGGGTGAATCAAACCCGCGTTGACAACTGCATTTTCGGTGCGATTTGAGAAGGACGGGGAAAGAATGCAACCATGGCCGCCTTTGAAACCGACACCGGCCGCGGCCGGGTCACATGCTTCGCGACGTTTTGTGCGCAGAGATGCTGGAGCTTTCCCCTCTTTAACGGGAGATGAATATGCAAGAGTTACCCGAAAACACCGCAAGAAACAGAAACACACTCCTGTTTGCGTTGCTGCTGCTGTTCTTCATCCAGCTTTTTGGGATGTGGATGGAAAGCATCTACCGGATGAGCCTTATCAAGCTCGCGCCGGGGAAGGAACTGTACGGAGTGCTTCTCTTGCTCTTGCCGCTGGCAGTTCTTGCCGTCAGTGAGAGACGTGAGCGCATCTGCCTGTGGGTCGCCACGGTAACCTTTGTGGGGGCGCGGTTGTTATGCCCCGAACTGGGTGCGGTGGGGCAGATCATTGTCGGGGGCGTGGGCGTTTCCTCGTTTCTTATCATCCTGGCGTATGCGTTCAGTTTGTGTTGTTCCAAGTTGAGGGGCGATATGGGACAGGCTGTCGGGATCGCCGTGCTGTTGTCCGTGGCGCTGCGTGGCTGGGGTTCCTCGGTGGACATTTCGACCGAAGGGCTGACGGCTCTCTTGGCGTGGCCGCTGGCTGCGTGGGCGCTGTTCCAATTCAGGGCGGCAATGGGGGAAAGCCCGGTCGCGCCACTGCCGTCAACACTGTCGGGCCCGCGCTGCACACTGGCCATGCTGGGCCTGTTTTCAAATTTCACGCTTGTTTATCTTGTGTTCTCCTGTCCGGAAGTGCTGTGTGCGTGGAGCGGGTACGGACAGTTGGGATTCTCAGGCGTGAGCGCGACGGGCTGTGTGGCCGTTGCGTTTGCGGCTGTTCTCTTGCTGGCGCAGCGGACAACGTCGGTTCGGGGGCCTTTTGTGGGCGCATGGAATGTGCTTCTCATGGCACTGCTGGTCGGCGGCCTGCTGTGGGGCAGCCCCGTCTTTCCAAAGACGGCTGCATCTTCTCCCGTATTTGTGATTGGTGACCCGGTGCAGGGAAGATCCCTGTTTTGCCTGACGTTGCTCTTGGCGCCCGTCATAATTCTCAATCTGCGGCATATTGCGGGACTTTCTCCGTGCGCGC
>CAIJOU010000884.1 GCA_903822375.1 Candidatus Hydrogenedentota bacterium | reverse complement strand
ATCAGTTGGCCATTCCCACGGCGCCTAAGATTCATCTGAGATGTTGGGAGTGCACTTTGTTTGTCAGGAGAACCGCCTGCTCTACGGCCGTTTCTTTGCCTCATCGACGATGGGTGCGAGGTCGAAGCCCAGATCCTCACCTTTGGTGAGTTTTTCCCGCGCCGAGCGCACGGCCTCCTCGGCGCCGGGGGGGATGTCTTTGCCGCTCCACCAGTTCATCTTTTCGCTGTAGCACCACACATACTTGTCGGTGGACTGGAGCGCATGGTATACGTTGTGTTCAAACCATTTCGGCCGCTCTTCAGGCGTCATCTTGTTGCCGAGCGTGGGGTTGGCGCGCAGGGCGAAATACTGGTCCACGTAGAGGGCCGAGCCGACCAGTCCGTGGTCGCGGTAGGCGTTCCACAGCGCCGGGTCCACCAGGTACTGCACGTCCTGCCTCATCTTATGGTAGGCCTCGTAATAGCGATCCGACGATTCGTAGTAGTACGCGTTTTCGTTGCCGTCGGTCATGGTCGCGCAAGGGTCGGCCGCCTCCAGCATGCCGTTCAGGAAGGCCGGATACAGCGCGTAGGAATGATCCTGAAGTTCCTTGGCGCGGGCCGCGGGGTCCATGGGCCTGCAGCACTTGCTGAACAGGGCGTACTGGTAGAGGGACAGGATCTGCGGATTGGGGAATTCACGCTGGAGCGCGCGCATGAACTGCGCGCCGCGCGCGCGCACCTTCACGCGGTATTCGTCAAAGGACTTGGTGTCTTTGTGTGCCACCTCCGCGTAGTTCCACGGGTTCTTGCCGTAGGGCTCGGGATCGAAGCAGATGCCGACACAGCGCGCCAGCCGCGCGGCATGCGCCACGAGCCCCGTGTTGACCTCGATGACCTTCCACTGGTCGTCGTTGAACCAGTCCTGTTCGGAGGCCGCCCACATAATGACGAAGTTGTCGGTAAACTTCTCCCAGGCGATATTGGCGGCGTTGTCGTAGTCTTCGGCATAGTGGGCCGCGTCGAGCGGCTTGGGATCGAGCACGTTGCCGCCGCCCTTGAGCCGGAACACGAGCCCGTCGAAGGGCCGCTTCTCCATCTCGCGGATATTGGCGCGGATGTATTCCGGCGTGGGCACGTCCCACCCGTACTCGACCAGTTTCTTCTCCAGTGCGGCCGGCCCGTTGGTCGGTTCACCGCACCAGCCCGGAAGGGTCACGGTCATGGCGGCAATAAAAGAGGCAAGAATGTATTTCACGACGGCAATCTCCCTGACTTGGTCTCTTGTCATTCGGCGTTCGTTCAGTAGGCGACCCGGCGTGTCACGCTGACCTCGTCGGTCTTCATGGGGTCCAGATTATAGTCGACCGTGTTGGGGCGCGGTATTCGGTCGGGGGGGCGTTTGGGCACGCCCAGTTCTCCGGGCAGGCCGTAGCTGCGGTCGGTCACCTGCAGCCGCACGGGCGAGCCCGCGGGCACGTCGAGTTCGAGGTCAATCCCGCCGCCCCGGTAGATGCTGTAGTCCAGGTACCAGCGCCCCTCCACGGGCAGCAGGTCTCGGCCGTTGACCCGCGCATGGCGAACTTCGAGCCCATGGTCCGCATGTATCTCAATGATGGGCGCGCCGCGCGGCGAGTCTATGTGCAGTCGCACAAATCGCGTGTCCTCGTCCGTGCTGTCCGAAGCCAGGTCTATGCTCGGTGGGGCAAGCGGCAGCACCTGCGCCGAAGCGCGCAGGTAATCGCCGCGGGTGGTGGCGGGCAGCAGGTCGGACACCGGGCCCGCCTCCAGTTTTTCGCTCAGGAACGGGCGGTTCCAGTCATCGGGTTTCTTGTCCGCGCTTATCCACCAGGCCTTGTGATAGTCGGCATCCATGGCATAGGCCAGCGAAGTGAGCTTGGGGCGCTCCTGGGAGAAGGGCGTCCAGGTGATGCCCACGACGATGGCCACCAGCGCGGCAATGCCCAGCACGGTGGCCGCCGTGCGCAGATGTCCGCCGAACACCCAGGTTACCTGCGGCAGAATCGCGCCCAGCATCAGCATGAGCAGCAGGGTTTGACCCGGCGCGCCGAGCAGCAGCACGGCGGCGTAGAGCCCCATCATCAGTCCGGTCAGAATGAACATGGTTGGCAGGGCGAGCAAGGCCATGAGCAGCATGTCCCTGCGGCCGTGCGTTTCGGCAGGCACGGGCCGCGCCGCCATCCACAGCAGGCCCAGTGACGAGGTGGCCAGCGGTCCGAAGAAGGCATAGCTGATGCCTGGCAACCACAACGTCGCGGCGGTCAGGCCCGCGGCCCACCACAGCAGCGACCCGGTCCAAAGGTTGAGCAGTCCGGTGCGCCGCCAGGCATTGCCCATAACCAGGCAAAACACCGCGGCGGTTGCCAGGATCACGGCCAGCGTGCAGGGACCCGCGTTGTAAACGAAATAGAAATCGCGCGTGCTGTAGGCCACCCAGAAGACCAGTCCGCCAAAGGCGGCGCAAAGCGCCGTGACGGCGAACCAGAGCCACAGGCCGACCAGCATGCCGCGAAGCTGCAGACGCCCCCGGAGGAGCCCTGCGGCGATTCCGAGGAGGAGCAGGACAAGGCCAACGGCGCACATGGCCGGCAGCCAACCCGTCGAGTACTGGATCATGCGGATAAGCGGCAGATTGAAGTAGACGCTGCTGTCGCCCGTGCGGGCCTGTTGCAACGGGGCGTTGCCGAGACGCCTGGCGAGGCCCAGCGCGTTCTCGCCGTGGTGCTGCAGGCTGTTCGGCATCAGATGTTCGGGCGTGTCGAGTGCGGTGTGATAGCGGGCCAGCCCGTTCACGAAGGCAAAGTTCACCCCCGGGATTCCGCCCTCGAGAAACATGGTCAGGTCGCTCGCCACCGGCATGCTGCGGTAGACCTCGGCCAGGACCGAGGTGGCCACCGGCCTCCGCGCGCCGGACAGGTTGAACTGGCGGACAAGCCACTGGTTGGGCAGGCTCGATTCGTACAGGTAGGAGGGGCCGCGCACGCCGCGGGCGTCGAAATTTACCGCCACGCGCACATCCCTCGCCCATGGGTCCTCATTCACGAAGGCCCACGCGCCGCGCAGTCCGGCATGGCCCGCGATACGCCCCTCCTCGCCGTCGGTGAACAGGAAGATGAGGTCGTTCTTGAGGGACGGACCCGCCAGCAGCGCCCGCATCGTTTCCAGCAGCGCGGCCACACCCGCGCCATTGTCGGCCGCGCCGGGTCCGAAAGAGACACTGTCATAATGCGCCACAAACAGCGCCGCATTCCCGTCCGAATTCGCCATGCCGTGCAGGCGCGCCATGACGTTGCGCACGGAGGACATCTCGCCCGGGCCCCGGTGGGACACCAGTTCGCGCACCACCGGCTCCTGTCCCATGGCGCGGATTTGGTCCGCAATATACTGAAGCACCCGTTCCGCGGCGGGTGTGCCCGCCGGATGCGGCTCCTGCGCGACGGCCCGCACATGCGCCATGGCCCGCTCGGCGGAGAACTCCGTGGCGGGTGCCTTTGCATCCCGCGGCGCCGGCGGTATGTGCCCGAAGATGGACACGAGCGCGCCCGCGGTCAACAGTCCGGCCATCAGTGCGCGCCAAGCCCATGCGGGCAGTCGCGCACCCGTCTCGGTAGGCATTTAATGCCCCTCCAGAATGTTATAAGTCTGTCGCCTATGTCATTGGCCATTATAATACGCCCGGAGGCACACGCCAAGCGCGCGACGTCACCCAAATGGCCGCTTGGCACCGTTTTCCAGTGGGTGGACGGAAATGCAGCAACTTTTCTGCGGATTGCAAAGGAGTTTAGGCCATGTCGGAAGACGCCGACCCTCACGAGATTCAGGAACAGATCGAGCAGTTGGAAAAAGCCGCGGGGAACTGGCGCACCTGGCTGGCGCTGACCACCGCGCTCATAGCCGTTGTAGCCGCAGTGGTTTCCCTGGTATCGGGGTACTACGCCGATCGGTCACTGCTGGAAAAGAACAACGCCGTGCTGCTCCAAAACCAGGCATCCAACCAGTGGAGCTACTATCAGGCCAAGGGAGTGAAGAAGAACGTGGCCGAGGGCTTTGCCGATCTGCGCAACGATGAAAAGCTCAAGAAAGAGGTCGAGCGCTATGCGGGCCAGCAGGAAGAAATAAAAGCCAAAGCCGAGAAACTGGAAGAACAGGTCAAAGAGGCCAACGACCTCTCCGGCGAGCTCTTTGAAAAACACCACCGGCTGGCCACGGGTGTCACCTTCCTTCAGATAGCCATTGCCCTGTCCGCCATGAGCGCCCTGTTGAACCGGAAATCGTTCTGGATACTCTCGGTCATCACGAGCACCATTGGCATTGTGTTCGCCTGCCTGGGCGTGTTCTCCTAAGTTGGGAGGCCCGGCACACGGGCCGTCTTTCCGGACTACTCCGCCTCCACCACGGCCGCCTCGTGCCAGTCGCGCAGGTTCAGCGTGACGCGCCAGTTGCCCGGTTCCCCTTCGATGCCGGCATCGGACGCCTTGTCGCGCCCACGGTCATCAAACTGAAACACCCCGGGCTTGGCAGTGTGGTTCCACGGGAACGTTCCGGAGACGCAGGTGATCAAGCGCTCCTTGCCGCGTACCCAACCCTGGTGGAGTTCAACCGGCGTGAAGGGGAACATGTGGTTTACGGGACCGAATTCGCCGCCCCGTTCGCCGTCGGCGGGGAATTCCGTGGCGTAATAGTAATAGAGCATGCCGAAGCGCAGATGCGCCGCGAGCGTGCGCATAAAGAATTCGCCCGTGCCCGTGGAGGGGAAGGAATGGCCCAAGCCGACAGGAGAGCCCAACTGTCCCTTGGCCAGCGTGGGCTGGTAGGGGATTTCGCCGCCGGTCACCGGCTCGTAGCCCTGCGTTTCCATGAAACGTGTTGCGGGCAGGGGTTGTTCGCACCGAACCGCCGGGAGTGTGTTCGCGACCACCGTCTTGCCGCGGTCCAGCACGAAACTGACCCAGGCCTTGCGTGCCTCGCCGCCCACCAGACCCAAGTCGGTTATTTTTGCCGTCACCCGGCCGTCCGGCCCGATCTTCACCGTGCGCCCGTCCCAGCGGTCCAGTGAATAGCGGATGTCGCCCGTATTGAATGCCAGGCTGAACTGATCAATATAGAGCCCGTCAAAGCCCATGTCGTCGAGCAGCCACCGGAACTGTTCCAGCCCGTGCTTGAACCGGTGATTGGCGTAGGGCGTCTTGCCGTCCGCCCAGGGCGGCAACTGCGCAGGAGGCGTGTCTTCGGGGTGGTATTCGGGGTAGACCATCAGGTCCAGTGCGGGCGGGTCGTGGTAGAACTGCACATACCAGCCGTCCACCAGCGCCATGCCTTCGGCGTTGCGCTGGAGGGAGTCGCGCCATTCCGTCCCATTGAGCAGGTCGTTCATCGCGGGCACGGTGGCCTGACCGTACTTGCCGCCGTTTTCACGGCCAATCGGGAATCCCGTCTTGGGGATGCTGTCTCCGAAGAAGCTGAGCGGCATCGGTGTCAGGTTCGTTTCAACACAGGCCAGGAACTTGGCGTCGGGCACAATGGTCCGCAGGAAGCTTCGCGCGTCGTCCATGAGTTTCTTGTACGACTCGCGGTCGTTGCCCCAGTAGTTGTAGTACTCAAACCACGGGGACAGGGCGAAGTACTTGAGCTTCTTGCGTGCCAGAAGGGCCGTCGCCGTTTCCCT
>CAIJOU010000883.1 GCA_903822375.1 Candidatus Hydrogenedentota bacterium | reverse complement strand
CAGCACCGACGGCACGACCGCATTCATCGCCGAAACCCACCCGTGGGTCACCCTGATTGAGAGCGGCGAGAATCTTGGTTATGGCCGCGGATGCAATCTCGCACTGCACCGGGTCCGCACCCCCTATGTGCTATTCATGAATGCCGACGCCATGATCGAGCCCGAGGACATCCTCACACTGATTGGATTCCTCGAAAGCCACCCCCGGGCCGCAATGGTCGCGCCCGCCCTGATCGAGACGGACGGCAACCTTCAGGGCACCCGCGCACTGCCGACGCCCGGGAGCATTCTGGCCCAGGCGGCGGGCGCCAACGGCGGCCGTCCCAGCCAGCGTTTGATCCATCCGGGAGGTCCGCCCTTCGAGGCAGAGTGGCTCTGCGGGGCAGTCCTTCTTGCCGACAGGGCGCTGCTGGAGGAACTGGGCGGTTTCGACCCGCGCTTCTTTCTTTACTATGAGGAAACCGACCTGTGCCGGCGCGTTCGCGCGCATGGACGCGAACTGTGGGCCGTGGGAACGGCCGTCGCGAAGCATGCCGCGCACGACAGCGCGGCCAAGACCCAGAAAGAGATGTATGAGGGGTGCATCGCGGAATACTACTTCCCAAGCCGTTTCTATTATCTGGCAAAGCAGTACGGCTGGGCGACCGCGGCGGCAACGGAGGCGGGTGAACTTGCACTTCTTGCGGGGCGCGCCCTGATCGGGCGCATTGTGCGGCGGCCCAACCGCCGATTTGCGCAACGCCTGCGCGCGCCCATGTTCCGCGCGCCCGAGCCGGGACCGATGCCATGAAGGTAACGGTCATTCGCCCGTCCGATTTGGACGACGGCCTGCTCCGGCGTTGGAACGACATTGCAGGAGCGAACGCAGAGTTTGCCAGTCCCTATTTTTCGCCCGAATACACCCAGGCCGTGGCGGAAGTTCGGGACGATGTGTATGTGGGCATCATGCAGGAAGGACCGGATGTGATCGGTTTCTTCCCCTTTCAGCGCGGACGAGCGAGAACTGGCAGACCGGTGGGCGGCCCCTTCACAGACTGCCAGGGCGTCATCGTAACCCCCGAGGCCGAATGGTCCGCCGAGGGACTGGTCCGGGGGTGTGGTCTGTCCATGTGGCAGTTCGACCACGTGATAGCATCCCAGCGACAGTTCCGGCCGTGGCAGCAGACACTGACGTGTTCACCCTTAATCGACCTGCCGGACGGTTTTGACGCCTATGCCAACACCCTCCGCGATGCAGGCTCCAAACAACTGCAGCGTCTCGGCCAAAAGCAGCGCCGGTTCGAGCGCGAAGTCGGTCCGTTGCGCTTTGAAATGCACACACAGGATGTCGGCGTTCTGCGGCAACTGCTGGATTGGAAGAGCCGCCAGTATCTTGAATCAGGCCTGGTGGACGCATTTCGTTTCCCCTGGACCCAAGGACTGCTGGAAGGCATTCTTGCCCTGCAGTCCGGCACCTTTGGGGGCGTCCTCTCCGCGCTGTACGTCAATGACCGTCTTGCGGCCATTCACATGGGCATGCGCAGCCGCACCGTGTGGCATTATTGGTTTGCCGCCTATTCACACGAGTTCACGCGCCACTCCCCCGGGTTGCTCCTGCTGGTGGAAATGGCCCGCACCGCCGAGTTCATGGGCCTCAAGACGATTGATATGGGAAAGGGCCCCGAAGACTACAAGAGCCTTTTTGCCACGAGCGCCGTGCTTCTCATGGAGGGTGGTGTGGAGCTTCCCTCGCTTGCGCGCACGCTGCGCGGCGCGCGCCAAAGCGCCGAAAGCTGGGTACGGCGCAGCCCAATCTTCCCGATCGTGCGAATGCCGGGCCGCGTGATCCGGCGACTGGAGGCAAGGAACACGTTCCGCTGAGGAACGCCGCAGGGACACCGACAGGAGGCGGAGGTCGAAATCATCCCGCAACGGCGCTCCTAGAGCACTTTAATTAAATATGCCTACGGTGTTATACTGGGGGCATGAGAGCTACTTCCATTGACCTTCGCAAGCGTGTCGTGGCCGCGCGCGTGGTAGACGGCCAATCCATGGGACAGATTGCCGAGCACTTCAGGATT
>CAIJOU010000882.1 GCA_903822375.1 Candidatus Hydrogenedentota bacterium | reverse complement strand
GGGAAATGAAGGTCTTTTTCGGCATGACAACCGCCCCTTTCCTTTTTGCCTTAACGGATGCATATCGGCCTGTCTTTCACACGCCGTGACCATCACAGGCCCCACGAATGTTACCCTCACTTCCCATGCTTTTCAAAGAATCCGCCCCAATCCTTCGGCAGACCCAGCCCCCTAGACCCTAGACCCAAGACCCTCCCTCACCCAGCCAACTCCTCCCACTCCGCATACAACTCCTGCAAGTCCTGCTTCATCCCGTCATATTCTTCCTTGAGTTCCTGGGCCTTGGCATAGTCGGTGGGGTCGAGCGCGGCGAAGCGGTGGCTGAACTCTTCGATCAGGCCCTCCATCGCGGCGATGTCCGCCTCGAGTTTCTCGATGCGCTTCTTGTCCTTGCGCTCGTCGCGCTGCTTGGACTTCTTCTTCTCCCGCTCCTCGGTTTCACGGCGGATGCGCAGCACCTCGTCGGTGGACTTGATCTCGCGCTCTTCCTCCTCCTGCTTGTGTTTCCAGCGGTAGTGGGTGTAGTTGCCGAGATGCACCGTCGCCGTTCCGTTTTCAAAGATGACCAGCTTGTCCACCAGTTTGTCGACCAGCGTGCGGTCATGGCTGGCGAGGATGACGCTGCCCTCGTAGGCGGCCAGCGCCAGTTCAAGGGCCTCGCGCGAGGCGATGTCCAGATGGTTCGTGGGTTCGTCGAGCAGCAGCAGGTTCGCGCCGCTCAGGATGAGCTTGCCCATGGCCACCCGCGCCAGTTCGCCGCCGCTCAGCGTGGCCACCGGCTTGAACACGTCCTCGCCGGTGAACAGGAAACGCCCCAGGAAGCGCCGCCCCTGCTCGGGTTTCCAGTCGGGCCGCATCGACATGATTTCAGTCAGGATGTCGTTGGCGCGGTTCACGTTGTCGTGGTTCTGCTCGAAAAACGCCAGCGAGACCTTGTGGCCCAGTTTCACCTCGCCGCCCGTACCGCTGTGCTGGCCCGCGATGTGGCGGAGCAGCGTTGTCTTGCCCGTGCCGTTGGGGCCGATCACGCCCACCCGTTCGCCGCGGCGCACGGTGAAGCTGACCCCGTTGTACAGGCGCAACGGGCCGTAGGCCATGGACATGTCGCGCGCGTCCAGCACAATCTCGCCGCTGCGCGCCACCTCGCCCAGTCCAAAGGACGCCTCCGACGCCTCCGGCGGCGGCGCGTCCAGCTTCTCCATGCTGTCCAGCCGCTTGAGCCGGCTCTGGACCATGCGCGCCTTGGTGCTCTTGTAGCGGAACCGGTCGATGAGCGCCGTTTCCTTGCGAATGAAATCCTCCTGCTTTTCAAAGGCCTTTTGCTGCTGTTCCCGGAGCAGCGCCTTTTTTCCGACGTAGTAGTCGTAGTTACCCGTGTAGTCGAAAACCTCGCCGCGCTCCACCTCAATGATGCGCTCCGTCACGGCGTTCAGCATGCGGCGGTCATGCGAGATAATCATTACCGCCTCGCGGCAGTTGCGGATGTACGCTTCCAGCCACTCGCGCGCCTCCATGTCCAGGTGGTTCTCGG
>CAIJOU010000881.1 GCA_903822375.1 Candidatus Hydrogenedentota bacterium | reverse complement strand
GCATGACCAGGAGCGCATCCTTGTCCTCAAGTTGCCGCACCAGCTCAGCCGGTTGCCGTTCTTGGGCGGATGGCAACCCTTCCACCAGGGCGACATCATCGTGTTCGACGGGGTGGATAACAAGCGCTACGTCAAACGCCTGATCGCCGTGCATCCGGAACACCGGCGCAACACGGTCGATGCCAGGGGCAAGGACGACGCCGGGTTGTCCGAAAACACGGTGAATGTGGAATATGACCGCGGCCGTGTGCGCGTGAACAACTGGCAGATCGACGAATCCGGTTATCTCCTCCCCGAGGAAATGCAGTCCCCCGATCGGGACACCTGCGTGCTGCATCCGGGTGAATACTATGTAATGGGCGACCACCGAAGCGTCAGCAAGGACAGCCGCAGTTTCCGGGCCATCAACGACGACCAGATTGTGGGCAGGGCCGTGCTGCGTTTCTGGCCGCTGAGCAAGTTCGGACTGCTGTGAAGCCGACGGTCCTATTCTCCGATGTTCATCTCAAGACCGGGGAAAACGGCCGGTCACAACGGACGGACTTTGTGCGTTTCCTCGAATCTCTCGGGAACCAGGGCTGTGACCGGCTCATTTGCGGGGGTGATCTTTTCGATTTTTGGTTTGAATACCGGCACGTCTGCTTTTCCGGCTATTTCAACGTGCTGCGCGCCTTCGCCACGCTCAAAGACGCCGGGGTTGAACTTCACCTCCTCTGCGGCAACCATGACTTCTGGGCCGGGCGTTTCCTCCGGGACGAAATCGGGTTTGTAATCCACCCCGACCAAGCGGAACTGGACTTTGGCGGCAAGCGCGCGCTGCTTTTCCACGGCGACGGGGTAAACAAGACCGACCGCGCCTACCGTGCCTACAAACGTGTCGCCCGCAACCCATTGGTGGTCGGCGCCTTCCGCATGATTCACCCCGACTGGGCGATGCGCATCGCCCAGGGAGTGAGCCACGGCAGTCGCACCCTGCTCGGCGTGGAAAACCCCGAGGACGGTCCCGAGGCCCGCGCGCTGCGCGGTCATGCCCGCGGATTGCTCGCCGCAGGCAAGGCCGACATTGTCGTCTGCGGTCATGCCCATGCCCCCACAATTGAGACACATCCCACCCCCTGCGGCGAGGGCCTGTACATCAACACGGGCGACTGGATTACGAGGCGCACGCACGTTGTCTGGCAGGACGGCGAATTCCGCATGGAGCGCACGGGAAAATGACGGAGGCACACGCCGCAAAGCCCTTCCTCAAGTGGGCGGGCGGCAAGGGGCAACTGCTGGACGCCATCGCCGCAAGACTGCCCGAAGAACTTATGGACGGAACCTTGACCCGCTACGTAGAACCCTTTGTCGGCAGCGGTGCAGTCTTCTTTCACGTGGCGCAAAGGTTCCGGTTCGGCGACGTCCTGCTCTTGGACGCGAACGAAGATCTTGTTATCACGTGGTGTGCGATCCGCGATGCCGTGGAACCGCTAATCGATGCGCTGGGAGAATTCCAACGCGCCTATATGGGTGAGGATGAGAGCGGACAAGAACGGCTCTTCTATGCGGCGCGCGATTCCTTCAACAGAAATCGCCCGCAATATAACTTTCAGGCCCCCCCCCAGCAAGGCGTAGAACGCGCCGCGCAGGTCATCTTTCTCAACCGCACCTGCTTCAACGGGCTGTTCCGCGTGAACTCCAGCGCGCTGTTCAACGTTCCGTTTGGAAAGTACAAGTCACCCCGCATCTGCGATGCGGACAATCTGCGCCAGGTGTCGAAGCTGTTGCAGGGCGTGCGTATTGAATGCTCCGACTTCGAGCGCGCATCCGAATCCATTGACCAGGCAACCTTCGTCTACCTCGATCCGCCCTACCGCCCCATCAGCCGCACCGCCAGCTTCAACAGCTATGCCAAAGACGTTTTTGGCGATGACGCCCAGAAGCGTCTCGCTGCTTTCTGCCGGAGCTTGGACGCGCGCGGCGCAAAGCTGCTGCTCAGCAATTCCGACCCCCGCAACGAAAACCCGAACGACGATTTCTTCGACCTGCTCTACGGCGGATTTAACATTGAGCGCGTGCCCGCGACCCGCTGCATCAACGTCAATCCCGAAAAGCGGGGCGCCATCAACGAGCTCCTCGTGCGGAATTACTGAACGCTCCCTGCGGCAACCCTTTGCCCATTACCCGTTTTCCTGCTACAATTCAGATAATTGGTGTTGTGTGGTGTGCTTTCCTTTCACCTCTATATTGTGAGGAGCTTCATATGCCCCTGTTTTCCTATTCCTGCAAGTCTTGCGGTGCCTATTCTGAAGTGCTCGTGCGCGGCTCGGAAACGCCCGCCTGTCCTGAATGCGGCTCCGCGAAACTGGAGAAGCAGATGAGTCTGTTCGCCGCCATGAGCGGCCCTTCGACCGAACCGGCCTGCGGTTCCTGCGATGAGTCCGTCCATCAGGGCGGGGGTTGCGCCATGGGCGGAGGCTGCGGTTGCTGCCACTGAGGCGGCCCTGCCGCGGAGGCACTGATGGAAGGTCCAGCGCCGGAAAAGAACACTGCCCCGCGCACCTTGTGGATGTACGTCCGCGAGGGGCTCGCGGCGGCGCACAAGCGCCGGCCCGTCAGCTTCTATATGCTGCTGTCCGTTCCGGTTGTGCTCGTGCTGGGCGCGCGCCTCTTTGAATACCGCCAGCAGCCCCAGCGCTTTCTCGCGGTGCTCACCCTGCTGCTGCTGTTCTTTCTCGTCATCAGCGCACAGGCCGTGCGCGACTTCTTCGCCATCACGCGCAATCATCTCCACGAGCGCCGCGCCGCCTATCTCGAGACCCTCGGCGACCGCACGTTCATCAATGAACTGGGCCAGCGCGTCAAGAAGAACGGGAATCACGATTCCGCGGAGTAGCGGAGCTTGGAAATGCGGGACAGCCGCCCCCGGCGGTCATTCCCTGGCCTCCGCTTCAAGCCGACAGCCGAGGGCGGCTGTCCCACAGTCTTGCTTGCCTACCCTTCTCCCAAGAGTTGTTCCGCGCGCTGCTGCATTTCTGCCACGCGGGGCTTGATGCCCGGCGTAACCTCTTCCGGCCAGGGGAGGATATGGCGGGGCACCGCATGGCGCGGGAGGCGTTCTTTGCAGGCGGCCTGCAACGCGTCTGCAGCAAGGGTTGGTTGCGTTTCCATAAATGCGACGGGCACGCATTCGAGCACGGGGTCGGGCAGGGGCACCACAACGGCGCGGGTCACGCCGGGGATACGGCACAACTCGGCCTCGACCGCCTCGGGCTGCACGTTCTCGCCGCCGACGATGAACATGCGGTCGGCGCGCCCATCAATATAGAGCCGACCCTGCTCGTCGAAATGGCCCAGGTCGCCCGTGTCAAACCACCCCCCCGGCTTGTCGAGCACGCCGTCCTGCAAATATCCGACGAAGCGCGTATTGCCGCGCACCTCCACGCCGCCCCGCTCATTAACCCGCACCGTGTCCTGCAGCATGGGCCTGCCGACGGAGCGCAGTTCTTCAAAGTCCGCACCCAGCAGCGTGGAACAGGTCATCGCGGAGGTTTCGGTCATGCCGTAACTGTTCATCAGCGGCACGCCCGCGTCCATCGCCCGCTGCAAGAGCAACTCGGGAAGCGCACCGCCGCCCATGAGCACGCATTTGGCCGCGCGCAGCGCTTCCAGTGCCTCGGGCCGTTCCAGCGCGCGGCGCAGCTGCGCCGCCACCAGCGACAGATGCGTCGGCCGGGTCCGCATCATGGCGTCCACCGTGCGCTCGCCCGCGCCGTGCAGCAGGCATTGTGCACCCGCCTCCAGACACCGCATAAACACGGACAAGCCCGACACATGGTGCAACGGCAGGTTGAGCAGATAGCGGTCACCCCGCTCCAGTTCCATGCGTTTACCGGCCCGCTGCGCGGCCAATGTCATCGAAATGAGCGACAACAGCGCGGCCTTGGGCGCGCCGCCCGAGCCCGAGGTAAGCATGGCCACCGCCGGGGTGTTCCTGCTGTGCCGAATGCGGGCCTGGGTGATGCGGTTGGGATTCAGCGCCGCCAGCAGCGCGTCCAGCCCGACCTCATGCGCTTCGGACGGCTCGACGGGTGCCTTGGGCACCACCGTCATGACACAACCCAAATCGCGCACACGGGCGGTGGTGTAGTCCCACGGTGCTTCCGGGTTCAGCGGGAAGGCTATTGCGCCCATCCGCCAGACGGCGGCCAACAGCGCCAGCAGGTCCGGACCGGGCGGCAGCACGAGGGCCACGCAGTCACGCCGCTCGATGCCGTCCCGGCGCAGCTTGTCTGTGAAACAGCCCACCTGCTGCGCGAAATCATTAAACGAAATCGTCACGTCCGAACCAACCAGAAATGGGGCATCCCCAAAGCGCCTTGCGGCGCGCGTGGCGGGGCAATAGGGCTGTCTAATCCCGTCAGCGGGTGTACTCATGCAGCAACTCCAGTCGTGAGACATCCACCCGGCGCGATGCATCAAGCAGTGTTTTCAGAAGGACCTCGGGCTGGTCGAGGGGCAGGCGCTCCTCCAGCACGTCGTCGGCAAGGTAATTGTAGGTGTCCAGCCCGGCGGGCCGTCCCGAACCTGCGGCCAAACCGCCCATGAGCGCCGTGGCCACGCCCGATTCAAAGACGGCGCTCAGTATGCGCGGCGGGAGTTTTTCGCTCGGCGCAATGTGGTAGGGCATGGCCCAGCAGGTGGGCTTCCATACCCAGAAGTCGGCCAGCGGCGGCTTCTGTTTCCCGGTGGGCCCCTTTCCGAATTCGTCCGTCAATGTCTCGTCGAGTGCAATGGGAATGCCGAATTCATTGCGGAGCGCGTTGCGCTCGCCGGGGCTTCTGAGCGGCTCCTCCAGGTAGTCGATCGGGGCCTGATACTCGCTGGGGCTTTTGGTAATGCCGCGCACAAAGGTGCGCGCGTCGTCCAAACTCCAGGCGCGGTTCGCGTCAAGACGCAGCCGGCAGGTCGGCCCCAGCGCCGCGCGCACCTCGCGCGTCAACGAGATCTCCTCGTCCAGCGGCTTGCGGCCGACCTTGAGCTTGGCCGCACGGTATCCCCGCTCAGCCGCCCGCGCGGCGCCACGGAGCAACTGTTCCCAGTCGCCCTCCAGCAGTGCCGCGATTTCAACGGTCACACTGGGCATGGCGGGCGTTGCCAGAATCGTGTGCCACATGCGCACCTGGACGCTGGCGTTGACCGCCGCACTGGACCAGTTCTTGGCGGGCTTGTCGGACTTGCTTGGCCGGGCCCAGTCGCGGGCGCTCAGCTTCAATTCCTGCTCCG
>CAIJOU010000880.1 GCA_903822375.1 Candidatus Hydrogenedentota bacterium | reverse complement strand
ATCACGGACCCGCAGGGCCAGTGGCTCGCCCGGTCCAGTGACGCCGATGAGGACATCCTGATTGCGCAGGTCGACCTGGGCCATCTGGAGACCATCCGGCGCAACTGGCCCTTCCTGCGCGACCGGCGCATCGACGCCTACGGCGATATCACGCTGCGCTGGCGGGACGAAGCATGAACGCCCCGGCACCCGTGCGCCTGCCGGCAGAATGGGAGACGCAGGAGGCCGTGCACATTGCATGGCCGGCCAACGCGCCCGACTGGCCGGGCAAGTTCGCACCGATCCAGTGGGTCATCACCGAAATCATCCGCCACATTCTGCCCGTTGCGCGGGTGCGGCTGCTGGCCAAGTACGACCGGCACGTGATGGAGGCGGGCCGCTGCCTCAAACGGACCGGACTCGACTCGGAGCGCGTGGAAATCATTGAGTTCCCCATCGACCGCGGCTGGATGCGCGACATCTCCCCCGCTTTCGTGGCCGCGCCGGACGGCAGGGGCCGCGCGGTGGACTTCCGGTTCACGGGCTGGGCCAAATACGACAACCACAAGCTCGACGCCAAATGGCCGCCGCGCTGCGCGCGGCATTTGGGGCTGCCGCTGGAAAAGGCGGAATGGCGCGGGCGGCAGGTGGTGCTGGAGGGCGGCGCCATTGACGGCAACGGCGCAGGCACGCTGCTCACCACGGAGGAGTGCCTGCTCGACCCGCACACGCAAATCCGCAACCCCGGCTTTACACGGGAAGACTACGAGGGGCTGTTCGCGCAGTACCTGGGCATTGAGCGCGTCGTCTGGCTGGGCAGGGGCATTGCGGGCGACGACACGCACGGCCACGTCGACGACCTGTGCCGATTCGTCAACAAAGACACCGTGCTGCTCTGCCGGGAGAAGAATGCCGGCGATGCGAACCACGCGCCGCTGGAAGAGAACCGCGAGCGCCTGCAGGGCGAGCGGCTGAACGTCATAGAACTGCCCATGCCCGCACCGGTGGTTTTCGACGGCATGCGGCTGCCCGCGAGCTACGCCAATTTCCTCATTACCAACGGCCGCGTAATTGTGCCCACGTTCAACGACCCGAACGACCGCACTGCGCTCGGCATCATCGCCGAGGCATTTTCAGGGCATGTGGTGGTGGGCGTGCACGCGGTGGACCTCGTGTGGGGGCTGGGCACGGTGCATTGTCTGACACATGAGGAGCCAGAGTTCAATCGATAGGACGAACGGTCACGTCATTCCCGCGAAAGCGGGAATGACGATAACGAGGAGGGCCTTTGAATGAAGCGGCTGGTGTGGCTGATGACCGTGTGTCTGGCGCTGTACGGCTGCCGACATGCGCAGATCATCCAGGACACCACAGCCCTTCCCGACGCGGCCGCCCTGTGCGCCAACTGCAACGCCCCGGCGCCGGAGAACCTGTTCCAGAATGAATGCGTGGATTCCCCGGCGGGGAGATATGCCATAACCTACAGAAAACCGGCCACCGCGGACAACGAGCTTGGTATAGTGTGCCTTTTCGACAAAAAGACAAACCACAATCGTGGATTGTTTGGGTACACCCGGGACGTGAATGTCCAATGGTCGCCAGGAGGTGATCGCTTCGCCGTCAATGATTACTACGCCAGCAACGCAAGCACGTGCCGCATTTTTTCCATGGACCACCTGGCGCACCCGGTGGACATAGAGGAATTGATGAAGCGCGCGGAACAGGAACGGCCAGGTTCATTTGGCTTCGCGCAGAATGACAAGCGCTATATGCAAGCCGTGCGTTGGGTTTCGAACACACGCATCACGCTTATGGTATGGGGCTGGGGCGAATGGAATCCAAGCGGCTATAGAGCCTTCATGGATTACGTTGTGGGAAAGGGTTT
>CAIJOU010000879.1 GCA_903822375.1 Candidatus Hydrogenedentota bacterium | reverse complement strand
CCCACTCCCGGCGGCGGGGGCGGAGGCGGGGGCAGCGAAGCAACGGGCCAAACAAATTACGAAAGCGGCAACTGGCCCCCGGTTGACATAATGGTGGATATCGGCTACGGGGTGAAATGCAAGGTCAACGCACGGCGCTCGATTTCCTCTTCGGGCGGGTATACCATGGTCACAACCACGCTCACGAACAGCGAAACAGAGGGGTGCCTGCTCAAGGACCTCGGCAGCGGCAACGGCACCTTCATCGGAAACAGGCGCATTCTTGAGCATATTCTCGTTGATGGGGAGGTGATTCGGGCCGGCGGCCAGCACCTCCAGTTTCGCGCCGCTAATATGGGCGCGCAGACGATAAACACCGAATCCAAGATGCGGGTGTTCCAGTCCGACGGGGGGGAGTCTTTCGAGGCCAGCGACGCCAAGAACATTTACCGCACCTTCTTCCAGGTGCCCGAAAAGTCCACGGGCGACGACCGGCTGCGGGAGATCCAGAAACGGCTCACGGCGGTGTACGCCGCCAACCAGGCCATTGCGAGCGAACAGAAGCTGTCGGGCGTGTTCAGCCGCATTATGGACGAGGTGTTTTCCCTGCTTCCGGCGGACACGGGCGTGATCCTGCTCAAGCCCGACGACGGCGATGACCCGCGGGTGGAGTATGTCCACTCCAAGGCCGGTTCGGAGAGCGTGCACGTGAGCACCACCATCGTCCGCCGCGCGTTTCAGCACGGCGAGGCGGTCATCACCTGCAACGCCCTGGACGATTCGCGCTTCAGTGCGGGCGTCAGCATCATAGCGCAGAACATCTCCTCCGCCATGTGCGCGCCGCTGACCCATCAGGACGAGAGGCTGGGAGTCATCTATGTCGACAGCCACGGACTGACCGATGCCTTCAAGAACAGCGACCTTGAGCTGCTTGTAGCGCTTGCCGGGCCCGCCGCCACCGCCATCAAGAACGCCCAGTACGTGCGCATGGTGGAGCAGTCCTACCAGGACACCCTGCTGGTGCTGGCCAACGCGATCGAACTGCGGGACCACTACACGGTCGGCCACACCTGGCGCGTGACCAATTTCGCCGTGGAGATCGCCCGGGAACTGGGCTGGAGCGAAGCCAAACAGCGCGAGGTGCAGATGGGCGGCGTGCTGCACGATGTCGGCAAGATCGCGGTGGACAACGCCATTCTCGGCAAGCCGGACCCGCTTACCGAGGAGGAATTCGACAAGATGAAGGTGCATCCCGAGCGGGGGGCCGACCTCTTGCGCGACGTCAAGTTTCTGCAGCCCGTGATTCCCTACTGCCTCTATCACCACGAGCGGTGGGATGGCGCGGGGTATCCCTTCGGCCTGAAGGGGGCGGATATTCCCATAGAGGGCCGGATAATAGCCGTGGCGGACACCTTTGACGCCATGACCAGCACCCGTCCCTACCGCAAGGGGCTCACATCGGAGGTGGCCATTCAGACGCTCGTCGACGGCAGGGGCAGCCAGTTCGATCCCAAGTTTGTGGACGCGTTCGTGGCCTGCTACAAGAAGGGCAGGATCGAAGAGGTGCTTCAGGACTATCACAGGAACGAGGCGCGCAGCATCGCGTGCCCATTCTGCAGCACGTTCATCCGGCTCAATGCGGAAACGCATGCCGACGGCGAGATAAACTGCCCCGTTTGCCACCGGCACATCCTCATTCAGGAGCACGAAGGGTATTTCTACGGTGAAATGCTGATGCTGCCCAGGCCCCGTCTCACGGCGATGCCCGAAACCGAAACCGAGAGCTGACAGGTGTCGTGCGGCACAGCCGCAACCACACGAGTCAGGAGTCGGAATTGCGGATTCAGGAGTCCGGGCGTTGGGTAAGCGTCGGGAATATCCACCGGACACAACGGCCTGCCGGTCCTTTGGCGGGGGAAGATCCTGGAAGAGGATGAATTGGCCCCGCTGCGGTTCGTGAATGCCCGGTTGCATGAATTTCGGGCCTACGACCGCGTTGGAGCCTCTTTCTCCACCCCGAAACCGGGACGAGATGCCCACGCCGCAAGTCCTCTGAACGTAGTTTTGCAGGGAGGGGAAGCACGCCGCCCCTGCCGTTCCGCCTGCAAAGGGCGCGAGAAAGCAAAACCCAAGCCCAAGAAGTGCGGTATGGTATGGAATCCCGTGCTTTCTTAGCAGCGGGCGCGCCGTTTTGGTACAATTGATTTTGTTAACGAAGGTGGTGTTTCAATGCGACACACAGAAGAGACGGAATTGCGACTGCTGGTGGCGTGCGCCGATCTCGCCTATGGGAAAACACTGGAGAGTTTTCTGAAACGGCGGGGCCGGTCGGTCGAGCGGTGCCACGATGCCCAAGGACTGCTGCGCCAAGCCTCGCGAAAGTCCTACGAGGTGATGGTGCTCGACTTGGAACTGGACGAGCAGAGCCCCATGGACATCGTGTCTTTCGTTTTGCAGAAGAATCCCGCCACGCGGCTTATACTTCTCTTTGACCCGGAGCGGATGGAGCGGGCTCTTGAGGGGATCCGGCTGGGTGCCTTCTTTTACCTGCCCCGCAGTTGCTCGCCCTCGGACGTGGCGCTGGTGGTGGACAAGGCGGCCCAGAATGTGTCGACGCAGACGACCGTGGACGCCTACGAGCAGACCGTCTTCGAGGAGTTGGTGGGACGCACCGAAGCGATGCAGCGGGTGATCGACCTGATCAGCAAGGTGGCACCGACCGACAGCACCGTGCTGCTGCTCGGTGAAAGCGGCACCGGCAAGGAAGTGGTGGCCCACACGCTTCACCGGATAAGCCGCCGCCGTGATCGGCCCTTTGTGGCGGTCAACTGCGCCGCATTGCCCGAGGCCCTGCTCGAGAGTGAACTGTTCGGCCACGTTCGCGGTGCCTTCACGGGGGCCGACCGCGACAATCCGGGGCTGTTCGCGGAGGCGGACGGCGGCACCATCTTTCTGGACGAAATCGGGGACATGTCGCTCATGACCCAGGCGAAACTGCTTCGGGTACTCCAGAACGGGGAGGTGCGCCCCGTGGGCGCCAACACGTCCCGGCGGGTCGATGTGCGGGTGATCGCGGCAACAAACCGCGACCTGCTGGACGAGGTGCAGCGGCACGGGTTCAGAGAGGATCTGTATTTCCGGCTCAACGTGGTGCAGATACGCATTCCGCCGTTGCGCGAACGGATGGACGCGCTGCCCGCGCTGGTAAGCCATTTCATCACCCAGCATAATGTGCGGTTTGGCAAGAACGTGCGGGGCATGGACGAGACTTCCGCGCAGTATCTGCGGCAGTACAACTATCCGGGCAACGTGCGCGAACTGGAAAGTATTGTCGCGCATGCGGTCATAATGGCCGACGACGTCATGATTCACCCGCAGGACCTGCCCGATGCGGTTCGCCAGGGCGCGGTACGCCGTTTGGCGCTGGGCCACGACCCGGACGGCAACATCATGCCGCTGGCCGCCACGGAAGACCGGCATATCCGGGAAACGCTCAAAGCGCTGCGCGGCAACCAAAGTCTCGCCGCAAAGAAGCTCGGCATTTCGCGGTCTACACTTTGGCGCAAAATGAAAGAATATCAGATAGAGCCGTGAGTGAAGACGGTGCGTTCCATGACGCTTCGCGCCACTTCACGCACCCTGCGAACTCGCGGTCGACGCTTTGGCGAAAAATGAACGAATATCAGATAGAGATCTGAGTGGCTGGGGGGTAGGGTGCCCGAAGCGGAGCGCAACGCACCCTTACAGAGCCGTTTCAAAAACAATCCCAGGCCCTAGACCCCAGACCCTAGACCCTCAAAAAACACGCCCCGCTGTTCCAGGTAGGCGACCACTCGGGCCGCACTCTCTTCCAAGCTCTCCACGCCCGTGTCCACTACCAGTTCCGCGTTTTCCGGGGCCTCGTAGGGCGCGCTGATGCCGGTGAATTCAGGAATCTGACCGGCCCGGGCCTTTTTGTAGAGGCCCTTCGGGTCCCGCTCTTCGCACACCGCCATGTCGCACTGCACGTACACCTCGACGAAGGAATCGCCGTTGATGGCGCGTGCCTTGTCGCGGTCGGCGCGGTAGGGGGAGATGAACGCCGTCAGCGTGATGACGCCGGCATCGCAGAAAAGCTTGGCCACCTCGCCGATGCGGCGTATGTTCTGCTCGCGGTCCTCCGGCGAAAAGCCCAGGTCCTTGTTGAGCCCGTGGCGCACGTTGTCCCCGTCGAGCACGTAGGTCTTGCAGCCGCGCTCGAACAGGATGGTCTGCACTGCCTGCGCCAGCGTGGACTTGCCCGAGGCCGACAGCCCCGTGAACCACAGCACCAGTGACCGGTGGCCGTTGCTCTTTTCGCGGTCCTCGCGTATGATTTCGCTGTGGTGCCAGGTGATGTTGGTGGCTTTCACTTCGTCTGCCATGAACGTATTCCTTATGGTTTTCGGTTCTTTAACTGTACTTTCCTGATAAACTATCGCATGATTATAGCAGAATCAGGGACTCCATGCGAATCGGCGTGTTACCGAAGGTCAAATTCAGTTTCGGCTAATGGCGATTCTATCAAACTGTATGATTAATCCCAGAGCGGCGTTGGTTCCGACACTGCCATGGTGGCGGCCACGCGCACGGCGGCCACGCCAATCCAGGCGAAACTGGGGTCGCCGTTGCGGTCAATGAGGCACAGCCGCACTTGTGTGGGCTTGTCCACCTGAACAGAAATGGGCATTTGCTGGACCAAATGCGATGCGGACGGTAATGCATGCCCGAGCACGCGCCCCGTGTAGGCCTCAAGGATTTCGGCACTGAGGCTCTCGCCTTCGGCTGTGGACACGCTACGACCGCCCTGGAAATCGAGCAGCACCATTTTGTCTGTTGGTCGCAGTTCGAAGACGGGGGAGAGGGCTTCACCAGTGGCCTGTTCTCCCGCCTTGCCGAGCGAGTTGAGCGTGGGTGCGGTGAACAGCCGGGGCACGGCGCAGATGGAGAAGGCATTTCCAGTAAGTTCCCAGCCCTCCAGCGCCTCGGGACGGTTCAGCGTAAACACCGCGCGCGGCTGGCGGCGCTCGGCGGGCACCTCCCAAGGCGTGCCGTCGAGCAGCGAATCGTCGCCCGGACCTTCCGCCGTGACCGCCACCACGCCCAGCGCCGGATTGGCACCGAGCGTTTCGATGACCAGCGACTGCACCGGCTTCAGCGCGCGCAGGTCCAGTTCCACCACGTTCATCGTGCAGGAACCGGTGACGACCGGCAGGCAGGTAGCCCAATACTCCGGCTGCGGGAACGCGGGCGGGTGCGCCATGGGCCAGTCGGTCTCGCCCTCCTTCAGCATCGGCAGTAGCCCGTGCCGGTCGGCGCGGCCGTGGTGCGCGGTCGTCCACACATCGCCAAACACCTCCGCCGACGGCCACCAGTCCAGGTCGCCCGGCGTGCGCAGCGTGCGCGTGTACAGCACCGCGCCCTTGTCGCCGCGGATGGTCATGCGCGCCACCTCGGCAAACATGTCGTGGTTCTCCAGATAGGGGATGACGAGCACGTACAGCTTCTTGACCATGTGCCCGCCCAGGTCGAGCGTGAACGAGGGGCAGCCCATCTTCCACGACACAGGCACAAACTTCCGCTGCGGCAGCGCAAACCTCACCTGCGGCAGTTCCGGTGGGGCCAGTTCGGTTTGCCCTTCCAGCTTCTCCAGCGCAGGCGGCGAATTGGACCACGGCACATGCGGGAACCCCGGGAAGTCGCGCAACTTGCGCCAGTCCGTGTCCGGCATCAGCTTGTCTTCCGGCAGCGCAATCTGCGTCATCCGCGACGCCGCATGCGCGGCCAGCGGCCCGGACTCGAAGATGCTGCGGGCGGTCAGTTTTACTTGCAAATCTTCGGCTGGTCCGCCATTCGCGTCAACTGCCACGGTGACTTCATTCTCGCCGGGCGATAGTTGCGCCACCTGTTCTTCCGGAATGGTGAATGGCACAGTCTGTTCACTCTTGCCGTGGTCGAAATTGACATTCAGAAACTGTTTTGTGGTTCCGACCAGAATATTGCCGAAGTCCAACATATCCCAAGGGCTGTTGTTTCGGAGGATGAGCGGTGCCGTGGCGGTGTTTCCCTCAATATGCAATTCATCTTTGAACGCCACCTCGGT
>CAIJOU010000878.1 GCA_903822375.1 Candidatus Hydrogenedentota bacterium | reverse complement strand
CCAAGATCTGAGCAAACGATGGCCCCTTTTTGCAAAGGGCTTTTTACAGAAGCCTTTTTACACGATCCACAGCCAAAGCGGCGTCGATGCCGCCGCACTCCAAAATCGAGGCGGTACATGGTTGACAGCTTTTGGCTTTTGATCTTACAGCCCGTTTGTCTCCACGGAATCCGGGGCGGCTCCCTTCTTGAAGACGACGGTTCCGTCGACAAAACGGTAGCGGGCTTGGTCGGCGGGACCGAGAAAGGGCTGGAGTGCTTCGGCCACTTCGGGGCCGTCGAAACGATCCAGGATGACCCATTTGCCCGGCAGGGCTTTCTTTTCCGGGTTGCGTTGATCATAGAGGCGGCGGGCGATGATGCAGGTCGCCCCCTCCCCCACTTTGCGCGCCAGGTTGTCGAAGGTGGCAGCGGACAAGGCATGGCCGCACACGACGAAGCATTCTACGCCATCCAGGACGGGACCGGTGACGAGATGGTCGAACACGGCCACGCTGTCCACAGGGGTGAAGAAGTCCTGAAAGGCGGGATAAACCATGGGGTTGTTGTAGGAGAGCGCGCCGGGTTTCGTGACGCCATGGGTCAGCGCGGACCATACGTGCAGCCATTCGCGGGCGGGTTCGTCGAGCGGCATGTCGGGGTTGCCCAGCAGGCGGTTGCGCGAGGCGGCCTCGGCATGTCCGTCTCCCTTGTCAAACTGTCCCCAGCCACCGTCGGGCAGGCGGATGATGGCCACGCGGGGCCGGTAGCTGCGCCAATCGACGGTGCGCGGGTGATTGGGAACATATTCCTTGGCGAAGTCGGAAAACACCCTGCCGTGCGTGGTCAGTTCATAGTGTTCGTGGTCGCGCCACCAGAGCAGGGAACCGTGCGGGTCGGCCTTGGCATGACGCTTATCCCACCGGTCGAAATCGATGTTCTCCACATAGAGGCATTCGGCCCCCAGCCAATAACCCATTAGCAGGGCCGAGCGCAGCGCCTCCGGCGAGTGGCCGGGATATTTGTCGAAGCCCCAGAGGTCCGGCGTGACCCAGAAGTGAATGCCGTTGTCCTTGTATTGCAGGGCGGCGCCCAACGCGATGCACAACACCACGGGCGAGAATCCCTCTTTCAACAGCTTGGGTGCGGCGGTCCAGCCCGCGCGCGCGAAGATGTGGAACAGGTCCGGCCAGACCTGCTCCGTGTTGAGGGCCACACGGTTTTCATAATGCTGCTCGCGGATGCGCACGCACTCGGCCACGAGCGAGTCATAGGCCTGTTCCAGTCCCATTCCTTTCGTGTTCACAAGGAAGGGCGCATCGAATTTGTCCGTGGGCGAATCGGCGAATTTGTTGTTGGAGAGCTGCATGTGCTCGGCTTCGTCGTACACCAGCGCTTTCAGCGCGGGCGGCCCCGCCTGCTCCAGAAGGGGCCGCAGCCAGTCCATGCGCAGCAGCCACTGGTGGCGTCCGCCGGGCTGTTCATACTCATTCACGCCGGGCGTTATTTCCATGTCCTTCACAAAATTCGGGGCTTCAAGATTGAGCGCATAGCTTCGTCCGTGGGCGCGCATGCCGGCGTCAATGGAGAGGATCATGTCCCGGACAACGGGGGCGTTGTCCTTCCCCGGCACGGAATAGGGCATCAGATGGACCATGACGAACCGTGCACCGAGGTCGTCGAGCGCGGCGTAGAAAGGTTCGTGCTGCCAGTACTGAATACCCTGCACGTCGAGCAGCGTTTCGCCCGCCGTGTCGACGCCAAGCAGGACGGGGATGTTTGGCGGGGCGGGTTCGGTTGCGGCCAGTTGGCAGGCAAGCAGGCAAAGGACGAATGCAAGCGCTTTCATTTGGAAGCCTCCAGAAGCACGGGTACGTCCGTGGCAAGCCGCAGCGTTTCCTTCACATCGCGCCGGGCGATGACGTCGCGCCATGGACCCCTGGGGAGCGCGATGGTTACGGGCTCTTTTGCGTAGTTCACAAGATTGACGATGCTGCGGCCGTCCAAGTCCGCGCACCGCCACTCGACCCCGTAGGGGATTTCTTTGTCAGAAGTCTTGGGAAGAAATGGGGCCTTGACACCCTCCTTGGACAGGATGTGCAACAGGAGGTCGCGCAGTTCCACCCCTTTGACGTTGGGCAGATATTTCATGTGTTCCGGCGGCGCAATGTCGCGGCCATATTCGTCGCGGGTCAAATTGTCTTCGCCGCACACCAGTACCCGGCCGCCGTTACCGGCGTAGGCCCGTATTGCTTCAATGGAGGCGCGGGTTGCAGCTTTGCCCTGGGGAATGATCAGAACCTTGTACTGCTTCAATTCCCCGGCTGCGGCCTGTTCGTCCGTGATGAAGGCTATGGGCACGCCGCAGAAGTTAAGCGCCACATAGACACGGGCGCGGGTTCCGAAGTAGCCCCTGTCTTGGAGTGTGGCGGCGTGTGAGAAGAGTATGGCGACCTGGGGGACGGCATTCTGTATCGCGGCCATTTCACGGGACAGGCGCATCAAGTCGAGTGCGCAGCGGCTCATGGCAGCGGTGCAGGCGGCGCGGTGCAGGATGAGTCCCTCCGCGTCGGACTTTGGGTCGTAGGTGCGCTGCCATATCCAGGCGGCGCTGGCGCCCTGCCCATGCACCGCACCCTGCCAAATCGCCGTATAGATGTGCTCCGCGGGCACGAAGAACTTGGTGCGGTCCAGGATGATGTGGTTCTCGCTGTTGAATATGGGCACATGCTTCATCGAGCGTTGCAGGTCATAGTACTGGTTCTGCGAGGCCCATTCTGTGGCCCACTGCCT
>CAIJOU010000877.1 GCA_903822375.1 Candidatus Hydrogenedentota bacterium | reverse complement strand
GACAGCCCAAAACCTGGTATTCACATGGACTGAAATCGTCCTTTATGTCCTTTCCGTCCTTTGCGTCCCCCTGCTGAATACCGCAACGCTCTCCGTTACTCCTCAGGTGCCTTCCGCGGCCGCGAACAATGCCAGCTCCCATCCTTCAGGCATCACGCCGCGATCATCGAAGACCAGACGGCGTGCATCACCGCCTTCGTGGAAGAGATGCACTTCAAGACGCTGCGACGGCAGCAGCAGTCCGGCCCGTTCGGCCCATTCCACGACGCATACGCCGTCGGGTTCGAAGAGTTCCTCATAGCCCAGGTCAGCCAGTTCCCCGGGGCCGCCAAGGCGGTACAGGTCGAGGTGATACAGCGCGGGGTCGGTGCCATACTGGTTGACAAGGGTGAACGTGGGACTGTGCACCGGCGCGCCATCGGCGTAGTGTGCGGCCATGCCGCGCACGAGGCAGGTCTTTCCCGTGGCGAGGTCACCGAAGAGCGCCACCACCACTCCGTCGGGCAGCAGGCCCGCCAATGCGCAGCCAAGGCGTTCGGTCACATCGGGGGTATGGGTAATGAGTTCCAGTCCGGCCATGGTCACAGCGCCTTGCCGATTGTCTTCCGGTACAGCGTCTCGTAGTCCTCGCAGGAACGGTCCCAGGAGAAATCGCGCGTCATACCGGCATGCCGCACCTGGTGCATTGTTTTCGGGTCGTCATAGAGCGCCACAGCGCGGTCCAGGGTCCGCGCCAGCGCGGCCGAGGTTTTCGGGACAAAGGACAGGCCGGTGGCCGTGTCGCGGCGCAGATTGGCCGGCGTTGCATCCGTGACCGTGTCCGCCAATCCGCCGGTGCGCCGCACAACGGGCACGGACCCGTAGGCGAGCGCGTACATTTGCGCCAGGCCGCAGGGCTCGTAGCGGGAGGGCATGACGAAGAAGTCACTTCCTGCGATCACCTGGTGGGACAGTGCCGCATCGTATCCCAAGAACACGCCAACCCGGCCGGGGTAGCGCTGCACGCATTCTCTGAGCAGCCTTTCCAGTTCCGGATCGCCCGAACCGAGCACTGCAAGCTGCACATCGTGCGCCATAAGCCGGTCCATCGCGTCCACCACGAAGTCGAAACCCTTTTGCCAGTAGAGGCGGCTCACGGCGCCAAACAACGGCTTGTCGAGCACGGGCAGATTGAAGCGGCGCTGCAGTTCAGCCTTGCACTCCGCCTTGCCCTGCGGCGATTCGGCTCCGTAACGGCATGCGATGTGCGGGTCTGTTTCAGGGTTCCACACATCATAATCCACACCGTTAAGCACGCCGTAAAGGTCGGCCGACCGCGCGCCCAGCGCCTCGTTCAGGCCGCAGCCGTACTCGGCGGTCTGAATTTCCTTTGCATACCGGGGGCTCACCGTGCTGAGCGTGTCTGCAAGGGCGATTGCGGCCTTCATGATGTTCATGTCGCCGTGGAAGAGCAGGAATTCCGGCGCAAGGAGCGCCGGGTCAAATCCGGTCGCCCCGAACTTGGACAGCGTATAGCGGCCCTGATGGGCAAGGTTGTGGATTGTGAACAGGCAGGTCACACCACCCCAAACAGGGTCGTGCCGGTAGCGCGTCTTGAGAAAGATGGCGATCGGCGCGCCGTGCCAGTCGTTGCAGTGGATGATATCAGGCACCCACCCCGTCTGCGGGATGCCGTGAAACAGGGACAGGCAGAAGAAACAGAAGCGCTCGCCATTGTCGTCATACTCATAGGCCCCAACACCGTAGGGCGTCTGGCGTCCAAAGTAGCCGTCGTGCTCGATGAGATAGAGGGGGATGTCGGTGCCGGGCACCACCGATGTGCGCATGGCGCCGTGGACGACCGTGCCGCCGATTTCGGCCACTACCATGCAGTATTGCTTTCCCCGGTCCTCGTCGGGTATTTGCCGGTAACAGGGCAGTGCCACGCGCACGTCATGGCCGCGGGCGCGAAGCGCCCTGGGCAGCGCCGCAGCCACCTCGGCGAGCCCGCCGGTGCTGACCAGCGGTGCGAGTTCGGAGGTCACATAGAGTATTTTCAGGGGTTGCGCCACGGTAAAGGCTCCTTTCAGGAGGCCGCATTATAGACGACTCGGCGGCCCGGCTACACCCCGAAGGGGTCGGCTTCTCCAATCACCGTGACCGGCAATCCCTGCAGCGCGGCACCGAGGCGCCGCGCAATCTCCGGCAATACGGGTATTTCGGTGCCGTGATGTCCCGCATCAACCACCAGGAGATTGCGGGCCTGGGCCGAAAGCGCGTCGTGGTATTTCACGTCGCCCGTCACGTAGGCGTCCACACCGAGCGGCATGCGCCCAACCTGGTCGCCGCCCGAACCGCCCAACACCGCCACACGCCGCACGCGGCGTGTTGTGCCGGGGGAAACGGCGCGCACGGGAGCGGGGGAGAGGCACTTGCGCACATGCTCAACGAACCGGCCCGTGTCCATCGCCTCTGGCAGGTTGCCCACCCTGCCCAAGCCGACCGCCGGGTCGGTGTTCTCCAAGGGTATGACATCGTAGGCAACTTCTTCATAGGGATGCGCCTGAAACATCGCCCGAAGCACCGCGCCCAGGCGCGGTTTCGAGACAAGTGTCTCAAAGCGCCTTTCGGGTTCCTCGTTCACTTTTCCGACCTCGCCGCTAAAGGGTTCTGCTCCCTCGCCCGGAAGAAAGGTGCCCATTCCCGGCGCGCTGAAGGAACAGTGTGTGTAGAGGCCCATGATACCCGCGCCGGCCGCGCTCACCGCGTCGCGCACCCGAGCCAGGTGCGATTCGGGGACAAACACCACCAGTTTTATCTGTTGTGCCTTTTCGGCGGCGAACAGCGGTTTGGTTTGTTCCAGGCCGATTGCCTTGGCCAGCGCGTCGTTCACGCCGCCCGGCGCCACGTCAAGGTTGGTGTGCGCGGCCATGCAGGCCATGCCGCCCGCGGCGATATCCAGACACAGCCGCACCTGCGGGTCGTCGGTGCGCAGGGCGCGTATCGGGTCCCATATAAGCGGATGATGCGCCACAATCATGTCTGCGCCCGCAGTCCGCGCCCCGGTCACCACGCCCGGCGTCACACTGAGGCAAACGGCCACCGCCGTAACCTCCTGATCAGGCCTACCCACATGCAGGCCGACCCGGTCCCAGGTTGCCGCCCAGGCGGGCGGAGCCCATTCGTCCATCACCCGCTTCACATCCGAAACGCGCCAGGTCATAGGCTGCCGCCCTCTTCCTCGTATTCCATGGAAATGGCCGCATAGCCGACGACGTGGCTGGTGTCGCCGGTCGCGTGGGCGCTGGTCCGATGGTCCAGCAGCCGCCAGTCCCCCGCGCAGCGCGCGTTCGCATAGGCCATGGCCACCACCACCGCGGCACCGCCGCACATGGAACAGTTGCCCGCTGCGAGGTCCCGCGCAAGCTGGATGGGGTTGCGCTCCAGTATCCGGGCGGTGGACTCCCGGTCAATCAGATTGGCTTCGGTCTCGGTGAGATAGTGCGAAAGATCGGTTGAGGCGATGACCAGGTCGTCCGGCTCCAGGAACTGCGCAAGATGCTGGCCGAATTCCACATGCCATTCGCCCGGCTCGTCCCCGAACAGTACCGGCACAATCGGCACCGTACCGATGGCGACCTGCACAAAGGGCGCCTGCACTTCGAGCGTATGCTCGACTTCATGCGCCTCGATGGGCGCACCGCCGAATTCCTGCGCCAGCATGGCCGCCATGTTGACGTCGACGGGCAGGATGCCCAGCGGCGATTCATAGCCGCCCGTTTCCCAAATCGACGCGCCTTGGAACGCGTACCGGTGCGAGCGTCCCAGCAGGATGACGCGCCTGGGCTTCGCCCCCCGAACCCGTGCATAGGCGAATCCGGCGGTCGGGCCGGAATAAACATAACCCGCATGCGGCACCACCAGCGCAGCGACCTGCTCGGGAGAAGCCACCACACCGGAGGCATCGATGTATTTGCGCACATCCTGTTCAAGCACCGCGGGCTGTTCCGGATAGAACTGTCCCGCCACCACCGCGCGCCGTACCGTCATAGTGTCTCCTTTCGGCCCCCTTACAGGGCCTGCCAAGAAAGCCGACCTGAAACTGTGTGCGACAGACGTTCCCGGCTGTCGCGCTGTGCGCATAGATTAAGTCTTGACAGCCGGGGGCGGCTGTCCCACATTGCCAAGCTTGGCCGTCAATGTTCCTCGTCTATTTCGTCTTTGCCAGCGTCATGGTCGCCGGCATAATCCGCAACACCGACACCGGTCCGAAAATGCCGGACTGGGTCTGGTTGTCCTTTACGTGCGCACTCGGATGCCCGTCCGCGAAGTGGGGCCCCAGCGTGTTGAGCACGCGGATGGAAACCTCGTTGTCACCGTCCCTGGCAGCATCGGTTATATCAAAGCGATAGGGGTGCCAGATGCGCGTGCCGCAGGGCTTGCCATTGACGAGCACCTCGGCAGTGCCGCGCACGCGGCCCAG
>CAIJOU010000876.1 GCA_903822375.1 Candidatus Hydrogenedentota bacterium | reverse complement strand
GAACCCGTAGTAGCGGCCCATCCAGTAGTCTTCCAGCCATCCGCTCGGCTCGGTGACGGCGTGGAACTTGGGTTTGTGGTCGTGGAACAAAGCCCCGCGGTCCGCCCGCTTGGCCTCGCTTTCGCGCGGCGAGATGGCGCGCGTGCCGATGCCGTAGGCGACATAACCGGGCGGCGTGGCCAGGTCGGTGCGGTGCGAGTTCTGGTAGGTGTAGTCCTCAAGGTCGAGGCTCCAGTCGCGCAGGTGCTGGGCGGCCTGTTTGACCTCGCAGTCGTTGCCCGTGATGGAGCCGTAGATGAAGTTGAACCAGGGCACCTGCTCGATGCGCTTGATTTCAAAGGTGCGCTCGAGGCTGCGCATGAGCACCGAGCGCAGGTGGATATCCTGCTCGTAGCGCAGCGAGGGCCAGTAGCCCTGGAAGGAAAGCCGGTCGTCCCACTGCGCAATTTGGTCGGGCGGGAACGTGATGCGCTGCTGCACGATGAAATCGAGGTAGCCCCATTTCGCAATCTGCTTGAGCGCATCGGCGTATTTCTGGCTGCCGCCGCTCATCGCCTCAGTGGTAATGATGTAGGAGGCGATTTCGAGCGAGTTCAGGCCGCGCCCGTAGAAGCCGTAGGGTTTGAGCAGGTAGTCGGTGTCCCAGCGCCCCCAGCGGGTGGGCGTGCCGTCCGGGTCCTTCAGCCGCCAGCCGTTGTCGAGGATGCAGTCCATGAGCCGGGTCAGATGCGCCGCGGCGCGGGTCTTCTCCTTGCCCTTTGCGGCGAGGTCATGGAACACGGAAAAGCCGTAGAAGTGCGCGCTCACCTCGTCGCTGGACGTGTCGCCCTTCCATTCCCACTGCCCGTCGGGTGTCTTGTACCACTTTGCGAAGAGCCCGCCCGATCCAATTTCCTCCCGCTGGAATTTGTCGCCCTTGGGCGACCAGACGCAGCGGGCGATATAGCCGCGCTCGCCGGTAATCTCCTGCAGCCAGCAGAGTGCCTCGAAGGAGTTCTCCGCCTCGGCGCGGGCCTGTTCATCGGCCGTGGCGGCGTACTTGTACGACATGGCGGCGAGATACTTGCAGGTGTGCCCGCCGTCGTTGTCGCTGATTTCGCGCATCCACCCCAGTTCGGGCTTTTCCTCCTTGATGTTGTAGCGGAAGTAGGTGAGGTTGTGCACCAGCCCGAGCCGCTTGTGGCCGCCGATGTCCAGTTGGCGCTCGAAGTAGGCGGCCTTCTTGGCCAGCGTGTAGGGCTCGTACTTGATGACCGCGATGCCGCCGTCGGTGGCGATGTAGACGGTGCGCGGCGCCGAGGCGATGGCGTTCACCTTTTCACCCGGCAGCCAGAGGTTGAGGCCGAAATACTGGAACTGGTCGTCCACCATGCGGATGGCGCCGCGCGACGAGCCCATCCACAGGTCGTGCTCGAAACCCTCGGCCAGGCAGGTCAGGTCCTCGAAGGGCAGCCCGTCCTTGCCCTGGATGGACGTGTAGGCCATGCCGCGCAGCACGCCCAGCCCGCGGTCCGTGGCCACGAAAAGCCGGCTGCCGATGGCGACCATGCCGCGGATGTTGCCCGAGGGAAGCTGGCCCCAGTCGGCCACCTCCTCCACAATCGTGGCGCCGTCGAACAGCGCCAGCTTGCGCTTGCGCTCGCCGTAGAGCGTGCCGGTGTAGGAGCAGATGCGCGTGAGCGGGCCGAACTCCTGCGGCTCCGCCATCACCTGCGAGCCGTCCTCCATCGTGAAGGTCATGTCGGCCGAGCGGTAGCCGCCGGGCGGCTCGATGCAGACAAACGCGCCGTTTTCGTAGCGGAACACATTCTCCTTGGTGGCCGCGTGCACCGCGCCGCGGTGCATGCACAGATCCACATACTTGCTGTCGTCAATCTTGCGCCATGCGCCGCCGTCAAGGTGGTGGATGCCTTTTTCGGTGGTCACCCAGAGCGTGCCGTCCGGCGCGTAAAGGTGCAGCGGCTTTTCGGGGGCGCCGTCCACGCGCTTGAGATCCGCGCCGGCCAGTTCGCATACCGCGCCCTCATAAAGGGCAAAGACCCGGCCCTGCGCCGCCGCGATGTCCGTGACGGGGCTCTTGGTCGGTATCTTCTGGCCGATTTCCTGGAGGAACGGCTCGTCCTTGACGGGTTTCCAGATGCGCTTTTCCGGGGGCTGCATGAAAGGGTCCGCGGACTGCGCAACGGCAGAAAATGCAAACGCGGCAAACACTGCAACAAGCAGTACGGGGGACGCGAGACGGGTCATGACGTGGCCTCCGTTCATAGGGTTGTTCCAAGCGTACCAGTTAGACCGGAGACAGTCAATACGGGGTTGCGGAAGTGGTCAGTATTTGCCCGTTCCCCTTGGCACAAAGTACCATCAGGGAAACGAGGGTCATGACCATGAAAGCATTTCATCTTTCCTGCGCTGTTGCCGCGGCGATCGTCCTCCAGGTTCTCTGCCTCCCGCCCGCTCCGGCCGACGAAGCAACCAAACCCATGCTGAAGCTCACTTCCGCGAGCTATGCCGGAGCGATTCGCGGCGCGGACGGCAAGATCGATGTGAAGGCGATGGCGGCGCGGCTCAAGGCATTGGGCGTGCACACCTATTACTGGCTGGTCAACGTGCCCGGTGATTGGGAATCGCTCCAGGCGTTCCTTCCCGAGGCGGCCGCGATGGACCTGCAGGTGTGGCCTTACCTCGTGCCGCCGTCGGAGAGTCCGCCGCACGTGAAGTACTATTCCGAGCCTTACCAGTTGGATTACCAGCGCTGGGCGGAGGAAATTGCCCGGCTGTCGCTTCAGTTTCCCAATGTGACGGCGTGGGTCATTGACGACTTCTATGCGAACCGCGCGCTGTACACGCCCGAATACGTGAAGGGCATGCAGGCGCGTGCCCATGCGGTCAACCCAAAACTGGCCTTCCTGCCGCTGATGTACTTCAACGAGATAGACCGCTGCTTCGTTGAGCATTACCGTGAAGCCATCGACGGCGTGGTGGTGGCCTATCCGCAGGACCGGGGCGAAATCGATCAGGCTTGGGCGATGCTCAACGATGCCGTCAAGAGCGAATCGGGCGGCATCCGTTTCCCCGCCGGGACCCATTCGGCCGCCGGTGATTATGGAATGGCCAGCCAAACCGCGCAGGTATTGCCGCGCGACAGCTACACGGTCCGCTTCCGGGAAATGGATGACTTCAACGGCAGCACGGCGGACTACCATTTCAAGCAGTTGCTGGTGGACAACGCGGTGGTGTGGGAGTCGGATGTCGCCACGGGCAAACGCGGCTGGCAGGACGTGGTTGTGGACGTCACACCGCAGGCAAAGGGCAAGAAGGAACTATCCATCGCGTTCCGGCTTTTCGACAAGAAGGGTGTCGCCAATTTCCCCGTGCGCTGGCGCATGGCGGACCTTGCGTGTGACGGGCTCAAACCCGCCGCGGGCCTGGACCTGCCGGAAAAATGGAGCGAGACCCGGCAGGGCGCGTTCGAGGCGGGCTTCGGCGACACGATTACGCCCGGCGAGCACAAGTTCCACATCCCGTTCGTTGTGATGACGGCCGCGCAGGATGTGGAGTTCCGCCTGCGCCACGATGATCCGGTGAATCCTGAACGCATCGCCCAGTGGCTGCAAATGTGCCTGCAGGCGCAGCACGACGGCAAATGCGACGCCGTGGTGACCTACGCGCTCGATTTGCGCGCGTCCAATCCCAACTTTGAGCCCATACGCGTCCTGTTCCGCGATATGGGGCAGGACCGGCCGCGTGTGCCATAATCCCACAAAAGCCACGGCGGGACGGTTATCGCTTTCAGGGAATGGACGATATGGACTTGATGGACTGTATAGACTGCAGGGACGGCAGGAAAGAAGGGGACGGAATGCAGTGCCGGGAGGCCGCCCATTGCGCCCTTGGCTCCGAACCGTGTCCCATGGCGGCCGCCGCGACGCCTGAAACGGTCCGTCCCGCGCAAAAAAGGGCCGGTTTGTTCAGGAAGCTGGGAATCACCCCGTCATCGGTGACGGGCGCGGTGGTCAAGGGCACGGCCAGTCTGACCGCGCTGGCGGTGCTGCTGGCCGCGCACGGCCTGCTTAACGCGTGGTGGCTCGGCCATGACAACCATGTCCACTGGCTGGACGAGCAGGTGCATCTGGAGCAGGCGCGCGCGTTCTACGAGGCGCTGTTCCTTTCGCCGGGCACCTCCATATTCGGCCGCATCGCGGCGGCATTTTCCATTGAGCCGGGCAACCCCGCCCACCCGCCGCTGCTCTACCTGTGCGGCGCGCTGTTCCAGGGCATCCTGGGCTATGGCACCGACCAGGCCACCCTGGTGAACACGGCCGCGTTTCTGCTGCTGATCGCCGCCGTGTACCGCATCGCGCGCGAGTTCCTGCCCCGGTCCGGCGCGCTGTTTGCGGCCACCGTGGCGAGCCTCACGCCCGGGCTGGCGGTGGCCTCGCGCTATTTCATGACCGATTATCTGGCCGCCTGCCTGGTGGCGTGGGCGGTGTATGCGCTGCTGCGCAGCCGGGGGTTTCATGACCTTCGCTGGACCGTGGCCTTCGGCGTGGTCAACGCGCTGGCGCTGCTCACCCGCACGGTCACGCCGGTCTACTATCTCGTGCCGCTGGTCATGGTGGTTGTCTTCGGCTTCTTGCGCTGTCTGGGCCGCGTGGTCACCAGGGACCCGAAATGCTGCGGACTGATGCAGTGGATGGGCCATCTGCTGCTGGTGGCCGTGCTCGCCGGAGTCATCGCGGCTCCATGGTATGTGCGCCACCGTGACGCGCTTTTCAACTACTGGGTCGTGCACCGCGGCGAGGACCAGCCGCCCTTTGCCTTCGCCGTGCCCCCGCCCAAGTCGGAGGCGTCCAAGACCGCATCCCCGGCTGCCGCCGGAAACAATACGGCCACCGCGGCGCCCGCACCCGCGCCGGCGACGCGGCCGTCCGCCGCGCCGCACACGCCCTGGATGCGTTATCCCGTGTTTGTCATCAACAACGGGCTGTTCCTGCTGCCCTTTGTCCTGTGCTGTCTCGGCCTGGCCATGGCACTGCGGGTTGTTCCCCGGTCGGGCTGGTTTGTCTGTTTCCTGCTGGCGGGCTGGGCGCTGGGGTCATGGGGACTGTTCACCGTGCTGTTCCGCTTTGGCACGCCGCGCTACGCCGTCCCCGCGCTGGCGCCGCTGGCCGTGTTCGCCGCGCTGCCGGCGCTGGCGGTGGCCCATTTGCAGCTTCGCCGCCTTGCCTGCGGGGCCTGCCTCGTGGTGATGGCCGCACCCTATATTCACCTCAGTTTCTGCACACTGCCCGGCCTGTCGGAACTGCGCCTGCCCCTGCACCCCGACGGGGCGATGCTGAGTCTTTATGACGAGAAAGGGCTCTATCTGTGCAAGGACCGGCTGACAATGGGCAACGCCTACTCGTGGCTGGGCGCGCCCGTTAAAGACAACTACCAGGACCGCATGTTCTTCGCGATGCTGCGCAGCGAACTCAAGCGCAGCCGGGCCGAGGACCAGTACGCGCCCTATGCCGTGGTGAACCTGCGCGGCTTCGGATTCCAGGACAAGCATTTCTGGCCCGAGCCCAATCCCTTTCGAAGGCACGACCTCCCCGCGGACCTGGCCGGGGTGAAGAGCAAAATCACCAAGGCGTCTCAGGCGTGGAAACTGGAGGACATCGGGCCCTACCTCGCGACGCTGGATTACGTCATCTATGCGCTGGAGGAGGACCGTGCGGGGGAGGAAGAGGCCTGGCGGCAGTGGCTGGGCGCCAGGGGACTGCAGGAGCTCGACCGCTTTGCCGAGCCGCGCCGGGCCACCATTCCGGGATACCGCTTTGGCGTGTGGGGCCGTCCCCCACCCCCGCCGGTGGAGAAGATCGTCACGCAGGAACAGATGGCAGCGATGGGCGTGGCACCGCTGCTGAAAGCGATGAATGCGGCCGACGCTTTCGCCACGCCCGACCTGCTGCAGGCGGCGCGGGTGCGCCTCACCCGGCTGCTCGCGGAGGCGGACAAGACTTCCGCGCCGCTGAGCGGCAGCGTGGCGCTCACGGCCTTGGAGACCAACCAGCGGCCCGACGGCGTGTGGGAGCTTCAGTTCATCTTCCGCGTGCTGGCCCCGGTGGACAAGGACTACGCAATGGTGCTGCGGGGTGTCGGCCCACAGGAGGTGCTGTTCCGGCCCGTTCCACCGACCCGCGAATGGGCGCCGGGCACCTACATGCTCGTGACACGCGAGGCGCGGCTTGACGCCGTGCCCGCCCAGATAGCAGTCAGCCTCGCCGCCGACGGCTTTTCATCCCAATGGGCAACCGTCGCCTGGCCGAAGAAATAGACGGCGGATAAGCCCGTCTATGTTGTGCGCATGGGCCCTCTGAGTTCCCCTTCAAAGGGGACCGAACACGTTTCGCGAGCAGTTGTGCGGCGCAAAATGGTCCAAAGTGCCGTCTCTGCGAAACATTCGTCCCGGATGGCGTCTACTTCTCCGCTGCGGGAGCCGGCGCCGCCGCGGGTGGAACTGCGGATGCCGCCGCCGCGGGTGCGGGTACGGGCGCGGGCGCTTCCACAACGGGCTTGGCAAAGATGTCATCCGTGGCGTCCGGCAGCACCGATATTTTCAGATTGCCTATCACCGGGATGATGCGCGCCTGTTGAAACAGGTCGCCCTCCACCAGCTTGATGTGGGTCACATCGGCCTGGGGCTGGTTGAACGTGGGATCCACATCTATCCACCGTCCGACCCACACCGTCGCCCACTGGTGGAAATAGAACCCGCCGGGTTTTCCGGGGATGTATATCAGCCCCGCCACCTCGCGCGCGGGAAGGCCCGCGGCGCGGGCCAGGCCGATGAACAGCACGCTGTGCTCCGTGCAGTCGCCCTCAAGGTGCTCCAGCACCTCGAGCGCGTTGGACAGGCGCGCCGAGTAGATGTTGCGCACGTTCTTGTACACCCACGCGCAAAGCTTTGCCGAAACGGCCAGCGCATCCTTCTCGTCGCCGATGATTTCCTTCGCCTGCGCCAGCAGTTTCGGGTGGTCGCTCTGGATGAACTGGGTGGGCCTTATGTGGCGCAGCACCTTTTCGTCGGTCACGGGCAACTGTGCCGCCGTGAATCCCTCCATCGGCACCGTGCGCGACCGGAACTCCACATGGTCGCCGTCGGTGAACATGCGCTGGCGGTCGTCGTTGAACAGCAGCTTGTCCCCCAGCGGGCCGCGCAGGGCCAGCCGCAGTGCGGCGCGCGCGCGCGGGTTGTCGATGGTCGTATCGACCATGGCCGCGTTGGAGATAATCACGTCGTTGCTGTAGGTGACGTCCTTCGCCACCTGCTCCGGTTCCAGCCGCATCGTGATGCTGTTGGCGATCTGCTCCTCCAGCGTCTCGCCCGCCTCGCTCACGTAGGACACCGAGTCGATGGCCATCAGGTCGATCGCCGTGCGGATCTTGTAGACCTTTGTGGTCACGCCGTTGAGCACCCGCTCCTCGATGTCGATGATCCGGCTGATCCCCGACACTTCCTGCTGGTAGAGCGGCTCAAACACGCTGAAATTCACCGTGTCGCCCACCTGCGGGTGCTGCCGCGCCCAGTGCGCGTTGCGCAGCGAGTCCATCAGCGACTCGTGCGGCCGCGGAAAGGTCTTTTCCACGTCGCTGCCGCCCACCGTGCTGGTCAGCACCATCTCCTCGCCGTTGGTCACGGCGTGAAAGCGCGACATCTGCGCCGGGTCCGTCACCTCCGACATGATTTCAATGAGCCGCCCGTCCTCCGCATAGCAGCGGTCGGAAAAGATGTGCATGTCCTGCTTGGTTCCCGACATCGACACGTGGAACTTGGCGTCCTCCACCACGTGTATGCGTTTCTTGTCGTCGCGCGAAACCTTGTTCAGCGAGTACCCGGCCTTTTGCCCGTTCATGTACAGGCCGTACCAGTTTTCGCCGAGCAGCGCGTCGATGTCCGGCATCTGCGCCGCCAAGATCCGCGGAAAAATCAACAAGCCCGCCATAAGCAGCGTCACTTTCTTCATGAATTGCACTCCAAAGGAATCATGCCGCATTCTACCAGAGCCGTCCCCGGGACAATAAACGCCGGAGACCAGCGACAGCGGAGACAGTCGGCGACTGGAAGCGGCGTCATCACCGGTGCATGGGAGGCCGCAGGGTTGTTTCCTGCGCTGACAGGGGGATAAGCTGTGGTTCATTCACGTGGGAATTCGCATGAAGACCTTGCTCCTGAAGATACTGGGCGGCGTGCTGGCGGTGCTGACCGCTACGGGTGTCGGGGTGTACTGGTTTGCCACCGGTCCGACAAATCTGGGTCAGTATCCCCCCGCGTCGACCTCCCCCTACCGGCTTCCCTACCCCGCGGACAAAACCTAAGTTGTGTAACGCAAGTTCTGCAAAAGCTGATGTTCCCAACATGTGTTTTTGCGGGTCTTCTGTTGACCCGGATTTCGGCCTCTCCCGCGTAGGGCCCGGAACCCGGAGGGCGTAGTCCGCAGGGGGCCG
>CAIJOU010000875.1 GCA_903822375.1 Candidatus Hydrogenedentota bacterium | reverse complement strand
TGGTCGATGCGGTCCACCGCGTGGGCAAGGGTGAACTGGTGCTTTCGGGGGCGCTGACACAGACGATTCTGCGCCGGTGCCTGAACGAGGGGGACAAATCGGGCGCCACCGGTGTGGGCAGGCTGTCCAGCCGTGAATATGAGGTGCTCCGGCTTGCCGGGGAGGGAATGCAGCCTCAGCAGATATCCGAGCGGTTGGGCATCAGCGCGAAGACGGTGGAAACGCACCGGTTTAACATCCGCAAGAAACTGCACCTTTCGAGCGCATCAGAGCTGATCCAGTTCGCCATTCGCCACGTGCACGGCCGCGAGCCGATCCTCTAACCGGCGGCGCCCGGTCAGCGCGCGGCGCCGCGTTCCACCAGGCGAATCTCGTAGAGCTTGGGCCAGCGCTTCCCGGTGACGAAGAGGCGTTTGCCCGCCCCATCCCAGGCGATGCCGTTGAGCACATCGGGCGATGCGCCGCCGCGGTCTGCGGCGCTCAGCAGACCCGAAAGATCAATCCAGGCAATGACTGAGCCCGTCGCCGGGTCTATCTGGGCGATGCGGTCCGTCTGCCAGATGTTGGCGTAGACCACGCCGTCAATGTACTCCAGTTCATTGAGCCGTACTACCGGACGCCCACGGTCGTTGACCGTGACGGAACCGGCCGGGGCAAAGGTGGAAAGGTCCATGAAACGGAGCTTGGCGCTTCCATCGCTCATAATGAAACGTTTGCCGTCCGTGGTCAGTCCCCACCCCTCGCCCAGATAATCAAAGCCCCGTTGGGGTTCAAACGTTTCCCGGTCGTACACGAAGGCGTGCCCGGACTGCCACGTCAACTGAACGAGCCGGTCACCGTCAAGCGCCAGACCCTCGGCGAAATACTGGCTTTCCACCTTGCGGCTTTGGACTGCGGCACCCGTCTCCAGGGCGACCTTGCGCAGGGTGGAGTGGCCGTTCAGACCCGTGCTTTCGTAAAGAAAACCGTCGTGCCAAAGCAGTCCCTGGGTGAACGCCTCCGGGTCGTGGGGAAAGGTATGCACCACCTCGAAGCCAAACTGCCGCGGCGTAACGTAAGGCGTTCCCCCTTCAGCGGGCGACTTTGTTGCGGGACAGCACGCGCCCAGAAGTGTCGCCATGAAGAAAGGCAGTAATACCAGTCCGGATTTGCGCGTCATGATGCCCTGTCCAACGGCGTCCCGCCCGGGGCTGGACGCGAAGGTCTGTTTTCGGTCCCGGAAGGCGTCAGGCGCTGGCGGAGTTTGCGCCGCTGTTGTTCTCGCGGGCGCGCAGTTCATGCTCGTAGACCATCAGGGGCTCCTCGCCCTTGAGGATCACGCCTGGGGTGATGATGCATTCGCGCACGTCGGTGCGCGACGGGATCTCGTACATCAGGTTGAGCATGACCGATTCCAGGATGCCGCGCAGGCCGCGGGCGCCCGTGTCGTGCTCGATGGCCCGGTCCGCGATGGCCGCAATGGTCTCGGTCTGGAAGCCAAGCTTGACCCGTTCCATCTGGAACAGCTTCTCGTACTGTTTCGTGAGCGCGTTCTTCGGCTCGGTCAATATGCGGATCAGATCGTCCCGCGTCAGGTCGTTGAGCGTGGCAACCACCGGCAAACGGCCCACAAACTCGGGAATCAGCCCGAACTTGATGAGGTCTTCCGGCTTGACCTGCGCGAGCACCTCGCCGATGCGCTGGTCGGACTTGGACTTGATGTCGGCGTTGAAGCCGATCAGGTTCGTGCCGATGCGTTTGCGGATAATCTGCTCCAGCCCGTTGAAGGCGCCGCCGCACAGGAAGAGCATGTTGCGCGTGTCGACCTGGATGCACTCCTGCTGCGGGTGCTTGCGTCCGCCCTGCGGCGGCACGCTGGCCACGGTCCCCTCGAGGATTTTCAGCAGGGCCTGCTGCACGCCCTCGCCGGAGACGTCGCGCGTGATGGACGGACTGTCGCTCTTGCGCGCGATCTTGTCCACCTCGTCGATATAGACAATGCCCATTTCGGCGCGGGACACGTCGAACTCGGCGGCCTGAAGCACTTTGAGGACCACATTTTCCACGTCGTCGCCGACATAGCCGGCCTCGGTGAGCGTGGTGGCGTCCACAATGGCGAAGGGCACGTCCAGCATGCGGGCAAGGCTTTCGGCGAGCAGCGTCTTGCCGCAACCCGAGGGGCCGATAAGCAGCACGTTCGATTTCTGTATTTCCACGCCGTCAATCTCGGCGCCGGTTGCCAACCGTTTGTAGTGATTGTGAACCGCCACCGCCAGCACCCGCTTGGCCTGGTCCTGCCCCACAACGTACTGATCGAGGAAATCCTTGATTTCCTTCGGGGTCGGCACGTGCGTGGCCCGCGAGCCCTTCTTGCGGGCGCGGTCCTCGGCCACGATTTCATTGCACAGGCGCACACACTCATCGCAGATGTTTACGTCCGGCCCGGCAATGAGTTTGTTAACCTCATCGTGCCGCTTGCCGCAGAACGAACAGGTCGGCACATCGTTGCGCGAACGTTGATGTGGTGGCATCAGTGTAATTCTCCAAGGCGAATAATCACTTTACAGACACGCCCGACATGGACGCTTCGCCAAGTAATATAACAGTATATTCACAATCTGTCAAGAGTTTACTCATGACCTTGCGGTCATATTTCAACTACTACCACATATTGTGCCCGGTCTTTGAACATTTAACAAGGGCGACCGGCGCCCCGATTCAAGTATTCTCAAAAAAGATATATGTCCCGTGCGGCATTTCGGTTCCCGGGAGAACCTTAGAGGCCTGATGGGTACTTACTGGGGCAGGGCGGGATGGCGGGTCAGGACGGCGTCAATAAGGCCATAATCCTTGGCCTCCTGCGCATCCATGAAGAAATCGCGGTCACTGTCGCGCCGGATGGATTCCACATTCTGGCCGGTGTGTTTAACGAGCACTTCATCAATCATTTCACCGATACGGATGATTTCCCGGGCCTGGATCTCAATGTCCGAGGCCTGTCCCTGCACGCCGCCCATGAGCTGGTGCAGCAGAAAGCGGGAATAGGGCAGGGCGTAGCGCTTGCCCTTGGCCCCGGCCGCCATGAGGATGGCCGCCATGCTGGCGGCTTGGCCAAGGCAGATGGTCGTGATGTCGGGCCGGATAAACTGCATGGTGTCGTAGATGGCCAGACCGGCCGTTACGCTGCCGCCCGGCGAATTAATGTACAGGTTGATGTCCTTGTCCGGGTCCTCGGCCTCCAGATAGAGCAACTGGGCGATAATGTAGTTCGCCACATCGTCGTTGATCGGATATCCGAGAAAGATAATCCGGTCCTCAAGGAGGCGCGAATAGATATCGTAGGCGCGCTCTCCCCGGCTCGTCTGCTGGTAGATGGTCACCGCGCTGGGGGCAACGGGCGGCGCGTCAAAAGGCGCGCCCACACTGTGGCGAAATCCGGGCAACTCAACCATGGGTTATTGGGCGTCCTTGGCACTCTCGGCGTCGGACCCGGCGGGCTCCTCGTCCTTGAGTTCCTTTTCCACGATGGTGGCGTGTTCAAGAATCACGTCGAACACCTTCTTGTGAAGGATGTTCGTTTCGGTGCGGCCGCGCTGCTCCTCCCCGAGCAGGTAGCCCAGGGCGATTTCCTTGTCCACACCGGCGCTGGTGGCAAGGCTGGCGGCATGATCTTCAAAGTCCTGATCGACGACCTCGATGCCTTCGGCCTCGGCGATCTCGCGCAGGATGACAAATTCTTTAATCTCGCGCATCGCATCCTCGCGGGAGGAGGCCTGAAGTTCCTTTACCTGCTCTTCCGACTCCACAACGATCCGCTGGCGGCGCATCCGCTCAATGGCGACTTCATAGGCCGAATTGGCCATCGAGTCAAGCAGCGTTTTGGGAATCTCAAACGTCGTTCCGGCGATAATCTTGTCCATGGCGTTGTTGCGCGCATAGGAGTCGGACTGTTCGGCCGTGTCGGCGCGCAACTGGTCTTCAACGGACTTGCGCCACGCCTCAAGGGATTCCTGGCCGGCCTGCTTGGCGAAATCGTCATTGATTTCGGGCAGTGTGCGGCGCTTGACCTCGTTGATCTTAATCTCAAAGGCCGCGGTCTTGCCAGCCAGCTCGGCGTTGCGCCAGTCATCCGGGAAAGTGACATCCGCCTGGGCGGTTTCGCCCGCCTTCTTGCCCAGGAGCGCGGCTTCAAACTCGCCGAGGAAGCGCGCCGAACCCATGATGTAGGGGTAGTTCTCGGAGCTGTTGCCCTGGAAGGGCTCGCCGCCGATCTTGCCCTCAAAATTAATGAGGACCTGGTCGCCGTTCTGGGCCGCCTCTTCGACGGTTTCATACATGGCCAGACGCTCGCGCATCCGTTCGATGACCTCGTCAACATCCGCTTCGTTGACTGTAACAACGGGGCGTTCGACCTCGATGCCGCGGTACGGACCGAGCTCGCAGCGCGGGGAAACCTCGAAACTCAGTGTGAAGGCGAGGTCCTCGTCCTCTTTGAGCGCCGCCTTGTCCTCAAGGCCGTCGGCCTTGGGCGCGCCGATGGGCTTGAGGTCCTGGTCCTTGACCAGCTTGTGGAACGACTCATCGACCAGCTTGTCGATGGCGTCGGTGCGCACCGCCTTGTTGAATTTGTTCTGCACCAGCTTGATTGGGGCCTTGCCCTTGCGGAAGCCCGGAATCATGGCCTCTTCCTGGAGCTGCTTGAGCATCTCGTCCGACTGCTTCTTCAGGTTTGCCGCCGGGACCGTCACCTTCACTTCGTACGCGCAGTCACCCTTGTATTCCACGTCGAAGACGGGGTCCTGCTCAAACGCGAAGGGTTTTTCCTCCTCGTGGTGATGGTGCCCGTGGTGGTCGTGGTCGTGACCATGATCGTGATCATGGTCGTGCACCTCGACTGCCGCTTCTTCCGCGTCCGGCGTTTCCGCCGCCACGTCTCCGGTCACAACCTCATTCACATCCTGATTGTCGGTCTTTTCGCTGTCACTCATGATGCCTGGAATCGCTCCAACCTGTTGTACGCCACTGGTGGGCGAGGCGGGGGTCGAACCCGCACACCTCGCGGTACTGGATCCTAAGTCCAGCGCGTCTGCCAATTCCGCCACTCGCCCGTGGACCCGCACCCAAAATCTAAACCCCACTCCGCCAACACGTTGCGGCGGCAGGGTATTCCGGACAATCCGCCCCTTGTGCACTTGCACAAAAAAAAGGGAACGGACAACCGGGAAGTATTGGCCAGTATACCTTCGCGGCGCGCCGAGTGTCAACCAGTGCTGACTGAATGATTGCGGTATGTCCTGAAGGAGCCTTGACAAAAAATAGGCCTCATGCTAGGCTGGTCAAGTGGTTGTGGGTGACGATATAAACATTGCAGGTCGTGTGTTTGTCCTCCCTTCCAGTGGGGAGAGGACGACAATGTGTGGGGTTTTGCGGGTGGCGCGCGGGAAACGCGCCAAGGAATGGAAGGATTGGGGCCATGCTATACAAAATGCATTTGTTTGCGGTGTGTTTTGCTTGTTCCATCGCAGTTTTCACACAAATCGCGGGGGCGGTGCCGTCGCAGTTGGCGATCTCCCCGCCGGGTTACGGCAGCGGGGCGGGCGGAACCGCAGTAACGATACAGGCCAGGGGGCTTGACACGACCGGTGTCACCCGGGTTCTCTTTGGCGATGCGGACGCCACGAACGTGCAGGTTTCCGCTTTGGGGGCGGGCGAGTACTCCATTGCCTGCAAGTCCCCGTCACACTGGGGTGGGTTGTGCAATGTGACGGTCATCAACCCCGACCTGTCCAGCGCGATGCTGGCGGACGCCTATGTCTTTGTTCCGACCTCGTTTGACCCCGCTGTGTCCGGGGCGCTGCCGTGCTTCAGCCCGACCTCCGGCGGCAAGACGGTGTTTGCCCTGGGCCAGGAGGCCGGTCTTCCCTTCATGGCTTATACGCTGACAGTGGGCGGCGCGACGATCACCGGCGTGAAGGAGTACACCGTGCCCGGCTGCATTCCGCTCTATTCCGGTGTTTCTCCGTCGCACGCCGCAGGATTGGCCGGACTTGGCGTGCAGGGCTACGGCGAACTTATCCCCAACTGTTTCATCTACAGCGACTCGACAGGTCCGGTCATTTTGTCCTGCAATCCGGTGCATGACTGGGATGTTGGTGGCGCCCAAGTCCATATTATCGCGGGGAATCTATCCCTGACGGGCAAACCGACCGTGACCTTTGGCGGCGTCGCCGCCGCGGACGTGGTCGTTCATCCTGACTTTGGCGGCTACCTTACCTGCACCGCCCCACCCCATGCGGCGGGGTTG
>CAIJOU010000874.1 GCA_903822375.1 Candidatus Hydrogenedentota bacterium | reverse complement strand
TGACCTCGAAGAAGGTTCCGAGCACGCCCGCGCAAATCAGCGTGTTGCCGTTGGGCAGACGCTGGGCGCCGGAAATCTCGGAGGAGTAGAAATCCGTTCTGTTTGCGGCCGTGTAGCGCCATGCCGGTGCGGCAGGACCGTAGGCGCTGTTTCCGGCCATGGTGTACTTTCCGTTGGCATCGACGGGCGGCACGATTTCCTCGACGGACGAGTAACCCCGGTCCAGACCGTTGTTGAAGACCAGGATGTTGCCCGCTCCGGGACTGCCCTCGGGAATCCAGCGCGCGTCATGCTGCTGGAAGAACTGGCGGTCACGGTCGTCGCCACGTCCATAGGCGGCGGGATTGCCCCAACGATACAGCAGGTCGCCGCCTTTGCCCTGTTTGCCTCCCGAACGGCCGGCTGCCTCCGCGGCCGTTGTGGAATGGTCGATGATCCACAGTTCGTTACAGCCGCGAACGCTCAGCATGACTTGGTCCAGCTTCGCGTTGTAGGTGATGCAGTTCATGTGATTCCAGAACGCGGGTGAGGGGCGGCCATTGCAGTTCACATCGACCCGTTCGGGATGCTCCGCCACCGCACCGTAATTGGGCTTCTTGGAATCGCCCTCCTGCACCAGGTGGTCCCACACGTGCCACTCCCAGACAATCTTGCCGCCCTTGGGGCGCTCGGGGGCTATTTCGATGACATAGTCGGGATACAGCTCGCTGTCGCGCAGCATGCCCCGGTCAAACCCGGCGGCAATACACTCCTCCATGGTCTTGCGTTCCACCGCCAACGCCAGGATATTGCCGTTCGGCAGCACCGCAACGTCGTGGTGGAGCATGTGCCGCTCCGTGGCATAGTCGAACTCCCAGACGAGATTGTCGTCCCAGTCGTACTCCTCAAGCCGCCCGCCCTCGCCGCCCTGGGTCAGACCGCGCGCATGGGTGAAGCAGCAGCGCAGGAGGTGGCCGCTCTCCAGCAGGTGGACCGTCTGGCCCGGCTCGTAGGCGCATTTCGTCCACTGATGCACCGCCTGACCCTCGTTGTTGATGAGGTACGTCATGGTCCGGTGTTTTGGCGCAAAGAGCGTGTAGCCGTTGCAGGCCTTGGGTGTGTTCAACAGCAGCCCAACCGTCTGCCCGGGCGCGGCGCCAACGAGCAGCCGGTTCTCATTAATGAAACCGCCGCCTTGGCCTTCGCGCGGCCCGCGACCCTCTCCGGGCCGCTCGCGTTCGCGCGGCGGCGGACCGGGAGCACCGGCATCCTGCCGACCCCGCCTCGCGCCTCGTTCCTCGCGGTCGGGTGGGGGGGGCGGTGGCGGTTGGCGGTTCCACCAGCCCGACCACCAACTGTGCGGGGGCAGGGGCGGAGGGGGCGGTTGACCACCCTCTGCGCGGCGGCCGTCCTGTCCGGCGGCGCCTTCCGGCCGCGAATAGGTCACGGGCAGTTCCGCCGTGGCGAGCGTCCGGTCCTTCATGGCGTTTAACAGGACCTCCCGGTCAACCTGCTCCGGCGGAACCGCAATTTGCGGCAGTTCCGACAGTGCGTAGACGGTGTAGACATAGGTTTTTGGCCCCGGTCCTTTCGAGTGGGGCGGGGCGTACTCGTTGCGGCCATTGATGCTGTTGTTGCCCATGGTTCCAACCCCCTTCACGTTCTTCGGCAGGCTCCTCAGGTCTGCCGGAATGTTGTAGAGAATCCAGTACCACTTGGTTCGGTCGGGCGCAATGTGGTGAACAATGAGCGCCAGGCTCTTGGTCCCCTCCGGCACACCGCTCCATTCGAGCGGCGGGCTTGCGCCCTCCCCGTCCCCGGTGAATTCCTGCGGCAGCAGGCCGTCTTCGCCGACGGCAGGACTGCGCAGCACAAACGAGCCGCTGTTGCGGACGGGTGCGGGAGCTTCGGGGCGCGGAGGCCGATTGGTGTCCCGCGGCGGACGGTCTCCGGGTCCTTTGCCGCCGCGTTCGGGCTCCTGCGCCGGTGTGGGTTTCACCAACGGACGGCTCTCGGCATCGACAGGCAGAACCACGCGAAACCCGATGTGGTAGTAGGGATGGTTCGGGTCCTGCGGACCGCGCCAGTATGAGGGGTTTCGGTTCGACACGCGGCTGTGACCGCATTCGCCGTTGTACCAGTTGCCGCCGCGCATGCCGCGATAGGGCTTGCCGTCGGGCATGATGCTGCCGCGGTCGGGACCGGCGGGGTTCGCCGCCGGGCTGTACGCGTAGTAATCACGCCCGTACCAGTCATTGACGAACTGCCACACGTTCCCCGCCATGTCGTAAAGGCCGTAGCCGTTCGCGCCGTTTGCGGTTTGAAAGGTCTCCTGGGAACCGGGCCAGTTGAATTCGGCCTTGCGGTGCATTTGGCCGTTGAAGAAACCGACGGGCGTCGTCCACGGTTCCGGTCCTTCGCGGAAGGGGTTCCTCGACTCGGGCCAGTTCGCCTTTGCCGCATCCGGTTCATCGCCCCAGGGGAAATTGCGGTAGGGGTTCTGCTGACCACCGCGCGCCGCGTATTCCCATTCCGCTTCCGTCGGCAGGCGGTAACCGCTTCGGTTAAAGTTACAAGTCCACGTGGCCGTGTCATAGCAGAAGGGCACTTTCTGCCGCTCGCCGAGCCAGTTGCAGCATACCGCCGCACCAAACCAGCGGATGCAGACGACCGGATGGCTCTCCTTTTTGTCCAGCACGGAGAAAGTCCCTCCGTCCCAGCCAATCCGGCTGTACGGGGACATGCCGCGCGTCTCGAACAGCAGGTCGTTTCCGCCCGCCAAATAGACCCCGCCCTCGCGAACCTGAATCTGCTTCTGCGTCAGCGCCGAATTCAGAAAGCTGCAGTACTCCTGGTTGGTGACATCGTTGATGCCCATGAAAAATGAATCGAGCCGCACCATGTGGATGGGCGTCTCATCGCCGCCGTGCTTCGGGTCCACGAAACCGAGGTGGTCGCCCATCTCAAAGCTGCCCGCGGGAATCAGCGCCATGCGCTGCGGCGCCTCGCCGGATGCCTGCGGCGCAGCGCATATTCCTCCAAGTGCCAGGCACGTCAGAAAGACGGAGCATGCTGCCATGGCGGCTCTTTTCAAGAAAGCAGTTGCTCTTTTCACGTAACGGCCTTTCTTCTTGTTGGGTCAATGCTGCGCTTCCCGCGGCTGCGCCAGGGGCATCCGTCCGCGGGGCCTGACCTTCCGGCCATTCTGCCAGCGATTGAATTCTATCAGGCGTGGATGAACGCCAAACCCGCGGTTCTATTACAGAACTGTAATAATCGGCGTTTTGTGCGGCCCCTCCGGGACCGGAAACGGGCAGGGAGCCGGCGAAGAAAATCCGTGCGCAGTCTTTAGCCGTTGGCCGCCTTTGAGGCCGACAGCCAAAGGTGTCCTCGTAATCTTTTTGAGTGCGGCGGCCATGCCGCCGCTTTTCGTGGCATGGGCGTCCCGCTCATGTTCCCCGACC
>CAIJOU010000873.1 GCA_903822375.1 Candidatus Hydrogenedentota bacterium | reverse complement strand
TCCAAAAACCTGATTTTATGTTTGCAGAATTCTCAGTTTGCTGTGATTCTTCATGACCCCCCAGACACTTTCGGGTTTGATTGCGGTTGTATGGAGAGATTCCCAAACTGATGTCATCCCCCATCCCAGGCGGCAGACAGACCGCTATTGGGAAAGCCTGTCGAGTTCATCACAATAGTTGCAACCCATTTAATTACAATATATTACACACTTGTAAAGCGCGACAAAGAGCGGCGCGGGAACCAACAAGGAATGCCCAATCCCCTCAGAATTCTCTATACTATTTCAGACCTCCGCCCTTGTGATTGACCCCAGAGTGACTGAAACGCTGATACCACCCAATGTGGACCCGCGTACGTTGCCTGGTCGGCTGCACCAAATCGGCTACCCCTGGGTCTTCGGCCATTCTCATACACAATATAGCGGCCCCTGAGTCGGCTTTGGGACCATATTTTGGGGTACTGTTCTTGCGTTGCTGCGCAACTTGGGGTGCCAAGGCGGGGATTTCGTGCGCGGCAAACGCGGTTTTGCCCTGCGCACTATCCGCAAGAAACGTTGCCAACCCACTCACTGACCGGTTCCTGCCTGGTCGCCGCAATGTTTGCTCTGACTGGCAAAAAACGCCCGAAACGGGTTAAAGGAATACGCCACCGGTTGAGGTATAATGCGTCAACTTTCTGACCCGTCTTTTCACGCTGTACAGGAGTGTCCCATGATTAAGAAAATCCTGAAGGTTCTGGGTGCTATTCTGGCCATCGTCATCCTGGTGCCCCTGGTGTCGCTGGTCTCGGTCAGACTGTATTACCTGCACATCGTCCACCAGACGCCGGGCAAACTGGCGGTGCCCGTTCAAAGCGGCACTCTGGGGGCCAATGTGAACGTGTTCAGCGGCTCGGGGGGCTATTTTTATCTGTGCGCACACAATGGCCCCGCGGCCATGACGCCCTTTGGCATGGTGCGCCTCGGTCCCGACACGGCCTGCATGCTGCTGGACAGGAACGGGTTGAACACCTCCGGCTATTACTACGGCGACAACAAGCTGCTGGGATTCAGCCACACGCGGTTCATTGGCACGGGCATGCACGAGGGCTGCAATCTGCGCGTGCTGCCCACGGTGGCCTCACATGCGGACAAGTTGCTTAGCCTGCCCCGGGAAAAGCGCTGGGTCCGCTTCTCCCATAGTCAGGAGACTGCCTTCCCAGGCTACTACGCGGTGTACCTTCCGGGCGACGACGTGCTGGCCGAGTTGACCGCCACCCCCCATGTTGGGTTCCACCGGTACACATTCAAGAAAGACGAGGTCCCGCACCTCATTCTCGATGTTTCAGGCGCGCTCGAAAACCGTGTTCTGGACGGCTATTTGTCCATTGCCCCCGAAAAGAGCGAAGTGTCGGGCATGATTAAGGTGCACGGCGGGTCGGGCGTGGGCGGCGGCCTCGACCTGTATTATGTGGGGCACTTCAGCCGCCCCTTTGCCGGTTACGGAACGTGGAAGGGCAAACAACTCCAGGCAGGCAACAAAGAGACGGCCGGACTGGACATCGGCGCGGACCTGTCCTTTGCCCGCGATACGGCCAATCCCACCGTTGAATTGCAGATGGCTTTTTCCTATGTAAGCGCCGCCAATGCACGGCTCAACTTTGACGCGGAAGCGGCCAAGACCTCTTTTGACGAGGCGGTCAAGACCGCACGCGAGGATTGGGAAGCCCGATTGGCGACGATACAGGTCGCTGGCGGCACGCCAACGCAGCAGCGGATCTTCTACACGGCCCTGTTCCGCTGTTTCGAAATGCCGACGCGCTTCGCCGACGTGAACGGCGAGTACATCGGGTTCGACCAGAAGGTTCACAAGCAGGAGGGCTACGAGTATTACACAGACTTCTCCCTGTGGGACACGTTCCGCACGGTGCATCCGCTGTATACGCTGATCGCGCCCAAGGACCAGCACGACATGATGGTGTCGCTCATCGAAATGGCCAAGATCGACAAGGGCCTGCCGCGCTGGCCCGCCGGATGCCGCGACACGGGCAGCATGTTCGGCACGCCGTCCGATGTGGCTGTGTCCGAGGCGTACCTGAAGGGCATTCGCGACATCGACATTGAGACGGCCTATCAGGCCATGTGCCAGACGGCCCTGAAGGGGCGCGCGCCGGGTTCCAACGCCGGCGATCGCCACGGACTGGATCTGTATCTTCAGTACCACTACTGCCCGGCGGACAAGATGGACAAGGCCGTGGCGAGCACGCTGGAGTACACATGGGAGGACAATTCCATTTCACTGCTGGCCAATGCGCTGGGCAAGAAAGAAGACGCCGCGATGTTCGCCGAACATGCCCAGTACTACCGCAACACCTGGAACCCGGCCACACAGTTTTTCCAACCCAGGGACGCCAAGGGCGATTTCATGGAGTTCAAGCCGCTGTTGCTGACCTACTTCGATGACATTCACAAGAAGAAGTTTGCCAGGGCCTACGTGGAAGGCAGCGCCGAGCAATGGCGCTGGGGCGTGCCCTTCGATCCGGAGGGGCTGATTTCGCTGTTCAAGAGTCCCGCCTATTTCACCAGCGAACTCGAAGCCTATTTCGAGAAGACCACGGGATACGTGCTGGGTGCATGGCAGCCGGGCCCCTACTACTGGCACGGCAACGAACCGTTCATACACGCCCCCTACCTGTTCAACCACGTCGGCCGACCCGACCTCACGCAAAAGTGGGTGCGCTGGATCTGCGACAACATGCACGCCGACGACTACATCGGTCTCGCCGGCAACGACGACGCCGCCACCTTGTCGGCTTGGTACGTGTTCAACGCGCTCGGGTTCTACCCCATCGCGGGAACCACCAAGTACGAACTGGCCGCACCACTCTTTGACAAGGCCGAGATGAAGCTGGGCACGGGAACGCTGACGGTCATCGCGGAAAACCAGGCACCGAAGAACTGTTACGTGCAGAGCGTGACGCTTGACGACAAGGTGCTGGATCGCACCTATATTGAACATGGAGAGATTGCGAACGGCGGAACGTTGAAGTTCGTACTAGGTCCCGCGCCAGCCACGCGAAAGTGAATCTGACGCGTTTTCGGGAGCGCTTGATGGGCATTCTGGCTTTCGGCCCCGGCGGGGCCGCACAACAATAGCCCCGGGTGGAGCGAAGCGGAACCCGGGGTTTACGCGAAAGGCCAGCCCGTCCCCGGAGGGGGCGAAGATGCAACTGTTGTTACCTTCTTCCTTGCCACCTAGGCGATTCTGCAGACTCCATACCGTCGTACTCCTCCAACTGTTGTTTTGCATCGACAAGCTTGACGGTATTTGACTTGAACCTGCCGGACCTCGTGAAGAGGTCAAAGCCCCTTCCAAATAATAGGGTAGCGGACTGTGTATAAAGAAAGCGGTCATGAAACACATTTCGCGTATCGTGTTTCAATAGAAGGGCAACGCCCACTTTATGAGCGGACGACAGTCGCTCAGTGATTGCCTTGGTGATTGTTTTCTTGACGAGAGTTATGCTGTAAGCATCATCGGCTTTCCAGTGAATGGGGGTGATGATCTCGATCTCTCCCTCCTTGTCTCCGCCGTCAAGAAAGTGGCCATGCCTCTTCCACAAACCGACTATATACTCCACCCCTTCGTAGAATCGGCCGCACTTCTCCTCATAAGACTCCCCGCCAGTTCTTTGTTTCAACTCCCCGTCAGATATTCTCCCCAACTGGCTGTCATAGAACTGAAGCCGTTTTGAAAACCGAATACTGCGGATGATGATTTCCTCGATCTCTTGGCGTGACATTTGATGCAATGAGTTTGAAGACCGTTCGAAAGTCCGGCGCTTCTTTTCATACTCACTCTCGACATACCATGACAAGTCTATCGCGTCGAATACTTTATCAACTGCACAAGCGTTGCCAACACGTTGTGCGAGATGGCTGCAAGTCAAAGCCACACCGAGACTCAGACTATCTTTGCAGGATATAAAAACCTTTCGGCCATTTGATCCTTTCAATAGTTCCACCATGATTGCTGGTATCTTGTTGCCCACCTTCGAAGTCGGGAGGCGATCGAGACTTCTTATTAGATCCTGCTTAAGAATTTCCCTTGGGTCGACCACAATTAGGCCATTGGTCCGGATGCCCTCCAGAAATTGGTGGACGTTGCTCCGATAGTTCCGCCCGGCATCAAAGTTCTCTTCCTGAAAAATGTCTGGGCATACAACACTGCTCATTATCATAATGCCGGCCTCAGTCTAGGAATTCACGAAGACGTTCTGCAAAGAAGCCTCCCGGCCAGTCGTCCATGAACTCCCCTTGTCCATCCATACGCATTTCTCTAACAGTCGGTCCTGCCTTGCCTCCCGCCGGATCAACGTAAAGCACCTTAACCTGGTCAGGCGCGAGTTCCTTGTTACGAATCAAACGCTGCAAACGCAGGATCAGATGTTCACTATGCGTCTCAATAATGAACTGGTTCCTCTGCTCGCTCACGCACTTGGCAAAGAATGTCCCAAGTCTCGCTTGAAGTGCCGGGTGGATGTGAGTCTCCGGTTGTTCCACCAAGATTGTCTTGTGCGTTTCGAGCAACGCTTGAATTACCACTGGCAGAAGCTGTCCTACTCCAAAACCGACATCGGCAAGACTCACGGTAGGGCCGGTAGGATTCTGAGTATTTCCGACCCTTATTTCAAACATCGAACCATACTTGGAAACAATGGTCGGTGTTTCTATGAAACAGCCCATGTCGAGCACCTTGT
>CAIJOU010000872.1 GCA_903822375.1 Candidatus Hydrogenedentota bacterium | reverse complement strand
TTCCATTTCAGGCGTGATGACACCGAGCCGGGCCAGGGCCATTTGCGTAATCTGGCAACCTGGTTTGGCACGCAGCGGACGGTGCGGATGGGGGAATCGGACGGCGTCAAGTGTGCTGTCAGCCTCACGCCGCCGCCGGTACTCCGATGAAGGTCCCGACAATTCATCAACCCCGCCCCGGGCCAGTATCCATTCCTGTCGCAGGGGCGGCAGCCCTTGGCGCAGATCGATTTGGGCATCCGGGTCGGTATAGGGGCCGGAAGTGTCGTACAGGAGGATTGGGGGATTCTCCTCGATGACTGCGTCATCCGTGGCGCGAGTGGGACACTGGCAAACCTCGCGCATGGCGACGCGGACCGAGGGCAGGGTGCCTTCAAGATAGACCTTGCGTGACTTTGGGAAGGGGCGGCGCGTAATTCCTTCCAGCGGGTCGTGCCCGGCCTCAGGAACGGATTCTGAATGAATAGGCATCCGGTGTCTCCGGCGGATAGGGAATTCGGGAATAAATGCCAAAGAATACGGTGATTGGCAGGCTGGGATTGTCGCACGCGGACACCTGTCCGTTCAAAGAATTGGTCCAAAGAGGTGTCGGTCGTTCCAGGGGCGTAATCAGGACAGATGGGTTCCGGAGGCGGGGCCGACAAAGCGGCGTTCCCGGGCGTAGTCTTCGAGGGCATCCCGCAGGAGTTTACGGCCGCGATAGAGCCGTGACATGACAGTCCCCAGCGGACAATGCATGACTTCTGCTATTTCCTTGTAGGACATATCCTCCAGATCGGCCATGATTACGGCGTTGCGGAAGTCATCCGGCAGGGATTCGATGGCCTTGCGCACGGGATCATCGACCAGTTCGAGCAGGTCTTCCTTGTGGTCCTTGCGCGGTTCGAAGAAGACATCCGGGTCCGGGGTTGTCTCCGGGGCGGATTCCGTGCCAGACAACTCCACTTCGGCGGGGCGCCGGGTCTTGCGGCGATACTCGTTAATAAAGGTGTTGCGCAGGATGGTCAGCAACCAAGCCTTGATGTAGGTGCCTTCCTTGAACTTGTCATGGAAGCGCAACGCCTTCACAAAGGTGTTTTGGGTAAGGTCTTCTGCATCGGCGGGGTTGCGGGTAAGACGCAGCGCCACAGCATAGAGCATGTCAACATGCTCGAGTACTTGCCGCTCAAATTCTTTCGAACGTGTTATAACGGGCGCGTCTGGCACGGCCATGACCCCTTAAACCGTCAGTAAACCCTAAGAACCTGCTTTCCGCACCCAACCATGCGGATATCCTGAGTTATCCTAGCAAGAAGCCATGGGGCGGGTCAATAATGACATGGCGTTCAAATCCCCGTGGAAGTGCCCATGTTTGCGGCGGGCGGGAGTATCAGAGTTCGTGCCGGTTCCCCGCCGGGGAATGCGTCGTGATTCATGGCAAGCCGGGCTGTTCAAGGGCGGACTTGAGAAATATGTGCGGCATGGCGCATGTTTACTTTGCAGTGGTGAGGAGCTGTGTGTGCACCTTTCCAATAGATCCAAGAAGAAAAATAGAACCAAGAGGGAGAAGAATCATGAGCTTCAAGCAACCGGAACTGCCCTACGGGCTCAACGGCCTCGCACCATTTGTGTCCGAAGAGCAGATGACTTATCACTATGGCAAGCACCATGCGGCCTACTTTACCAATCTGAACGGGTTGGTTGACGGCAAGCCCGAAGCCGACTTGGCACTGCGCCAGGTGATGATTCAGTCGCAGGGCCCGGTCTTCAACAATTCGGCACAGGCTTGGAACCACAGTTTCTTCTGGCACTGCATGGCCCCGGCTGGCGGAGGCGCGCCCACGGGGGAGATTGCACGGCTGATCGACCGCGATTTTGGAGGGTTTGCCCCTTTCAAGGAGGCATTCTCCACGGCCGCAACGAAGTTGTTCGGGTCGGGCTGGGCATGGCTGGCCGTGGATTCATCCGGCAAGTTGGAAATCATGCCGCTCGGCAATGCGGATAACCCGCTCAAGCACGGGGCAGAGGCCATACTCACCTTGGACGTGTGGGAACATGCCTATTATATCGATTACCGAAATCTTCGGCCCAAGTTTGTTGAGGGATTCTGGGACGTGGTGAACTGGGACTTCGTGAACAAGACCATAAAAGTACCGTTCCAGGAGTAGTCGTTCAATCCAATTCTGGCCATGTGAACGTCTCCTGCGCTGCGGCGCAGGAGACGTTCTGATGCTGGCCCAGAGGGGCCGGACAATAATAGCCACGGGTGGAGCGAAGCGGAACCCGTGGTCTGTGAAATTGGAGTTTCCCGTCCCCGGAGGGGGCGAACATATGGAGTACGCCGCGCGCCATATGCCTGTTTGCCCCCTCCGGGGACATCAGGAATTGACTGTCTGCCCCGGGTTCCGCTTCGCTCCACCCGTGGCT
>CAIJOU010000871.1 GCA_903822375.1 Candidatus Hydrogenedentota bacterium | reverse complement strand
CCGCGCAGCAAGCGTGTGGTTCAAGGTGCCGCCCAAAGCGGTTCTCAACCTCATGGGCGAACCGGTGGACACGGTTCGGAAACTGAACCGCATGCAAGTGCAGTTGCGCGCGGGCAGCCCCGTGTTCTTTTCACGGGCCGTTGCCGGGCGTGTTCGCGTGGAGCCGGGCGGGGAGGAACTCCCCGTAAAATGAACCGGCCCGATATCAGCGTAATCCTTGTGGCGCACAACCGTGCCGAGTCCGTCCCCGTGGTGCTTTCGCACCTTGAGCGGCAGACCTTCCCGGCCGCGCGCTGCGAGGTGGTGGTCGTCGACAATGCCAGCGGCGACGGCACCCTGGACACGGTGTCGCGCTATGCCTGCGGCGCGCCGATCCGCATCCGGGCCGTGCGTCTTGAAAGCGGGGGCGAGATTGCGGCGCGCAATCTTGGCGCGCGCGAGGCCGCCGGACAGTGGCTGCTTTTTCTCGATGACGACGTGATACCCGGTCCGGCGCTGATTGAGGCCCATGTGGCCGCACAGGAGCAGCATGCCGGCAGGGCATGCGTGCATGGTGTCATGGCGCCGCATCCGCGTTTGCGGCAGGGCGTGCTCTCCCGCTGGTTTCTGCCCGAGAACCGCGTTGACCTGTCCGGGGAGGACGTCCAATTCTACGAATGGTCCGCCGAGAACCTGAGTCTGCCGAGGGACCTGTACTGGGAGGGCGGCGGATTCTCCGGAGAACATCTGTCACCGCGCTTCGCGGCCGTCGAGCTGCTGCGCCGGCTGCGCGCCGAAGGCGTGGACATCGTTTTCGAGCCGCGCGCCCAGGCGTTCATCTGGTGCGCCGTGCGCCTTGAGGACGAGCGCAGGCGGTGCTATTTTCAGGGGCGCGCCCTGCACCGGCTCCACCTGCAGGAGGGGTCACCGCAGATGCTGCGCCACTATCACCTGAGCCGCCTGTTTCTGCGAAATCTCCGTGACCGGCTGTTCATTCCCTTCTACCTGCGCTCCTGCCAGGAACTTGAGGAGGACACCTATTCCTACGGTTCCCTGTACCGGCGCATCCTGCGCTATGAGCGCTATCTCGGCTTTTGCGACGCCCGTGACTCGCGCCCCGCCGCATGGGAACCGGAACCGGGCCGCAATGCCTCGCGCGCGGCCAAAGGTGCCCGCCATTCCGTGCTGTGAATATTGGGTACGGCACCGCCCCTACCCCCCCTCCTTTACGCCCCCAAGTTGAAACGTCACGGTCAAAACGGGGAAAATGACGCATTCCCGGTAACGTCCCCGTGTGGAGGTGTCCCGTATCCATCGGACATCGCCGCCTTGACGGGCGTTTTCCCTGTCCCTGGAAAGGCAACCCATGAGCAACCCGATTTTTGAGCCGGTGCAGACGCCGTTCAGTTTTTCCGCGGCGGAGCACGACATTATTGATTTCTGGAAAGAGAAACAGGTCTATCACAAAAGCCTTGAACAGCGCCACGGTGCGCGGCCTTTCGTGTTCTACGAGGGCCCGCCCACGGCCAACGGCATGCCCCACCCCGGCCACTGCCTGACGCGCACGATCAAGGACATTTTTCCGCGCTACAAGACGATGGACGGCTACTACTGCGAGCGCAAGGCGGGTTGGGACACCCATGGACTGCCGGTCGAGATCGAGGTGTGCAAGCAACTCGGCATTCTCGAAGGCGGCAAAGCAGCCATTGAGGAATATGGTGTTGAGCAGTTCAACCGTGCCTGCATCGAGTCCGTGTTCCGCTATCAGAAGGAATGGGAAGACCTCACCGACCGCATCGGGTTCTGGGTCAATCTGGACGAGGCTTACGTCACGTTCCACCAGAGTTATGTGGAGAGCGTGTGGTGGGCGCTCAAGACGCTGTTTGACCGCGGTCTGCTCTACCAGGGCCACAAGGTGGTTTGGTGGTGGGCGCAGGGCGGCACGGCCCTGTCCGCAGGCGAGGTGGGCGAGGGGTACCGCGACACCGACGACCCGGCCATCACGGTCCGGCTCGACCTGGATGAGGCTTCGCATGCGAAGCTCGGCCTCGACTGCCGCGCAAGCCTGCTGGTGTGGACGACCACGCCGTGGACGCTGTCGAGCAACTGCGCGGCCTGCGTGGGGGCGGACATTGAGTATGCGCTTGTGCACCGCGTTGAGGGCGACACCCGCTCCGTGTTCATCCTGGCCGCGTCGGTGGTGGAGAAGTATTTCGGGGAGGGCGCGGAGGTTATCCGCACCGTGAAGGGCGCCGACCTGCTCGGCCTCAAGTACACGCCGTTGTTCCACTACGACACGCCGCAACGTCTTGAGGGTTCCGGCCCGGCGGAGCGTTACTGGGAGGTGATTCCGGGGGACTTCGTCGACCTCGAAACCGGCACGGGCATCGTGCACATCGCACCCGCCTTCGGCGAGGATGACTACCGCGTCTGCAAGGAGCAGGGCATCGGCTTTCTCTGCTTCGTCAAGCCCGACGGCACCTTCGATGCGCGCGTGACCGACAAGGACCCCTATGACGGCGCACCCATCGCAGGCCAGTTCTGCAAGACGGCCGACAAGGGCATTTTGCGCGTGCTCAAAGAGCGCGGCATGGTGCTCCGGCACGACCAGTACAAGCACTCCTATCCCTTCTGTCCGCGCGCCGAGAACGACCCGCTCATTCAGTATGCACGTAAGAGCTGGTTCATCCGCACCTCGCAGTTTGTCGAACAGTTCGTTGCGAACAACCATGAAATCAACTGGCAGCCCGAGCACATCCGCGACGGCCGCTTCGGCAACTTCCTCGAAAACAACGTGGACTGGGCGCTGTCGCGCGAGCGCTACTGGGGCACGCCGCTGCCGGTGTGGATCTGCGAGAAGACCGGCAAGATGGAGTGCATTTCCTCCTACGCCGAACTGCTGGCCAAGGCGGATGTGCAGGGCACGGACGTGTGGGAAAAGGCCAAGGCGGCCGAACCCTCGCTCAGCGAGCACCTCAAGGTGCACAAGCCCTACATCGACGCCGTCACGTACAAAAGCCCCTTCGACCCGTCGGCGCGCATGCGCCGCGTTACAGAAGTAATCGATGTGTGGTTTGATGCGGGGTCCATGCCCTTCGCGCAGTGGGGTTTTCCGCATGTGCCCGGTTCGGAGGAACTGCTCAAGAGCCATTTCCCGGCCGACTTCATCAGCGAGGGGCTCGACCAGACCCGCGGCTGGTTCTACGCGCTGCTGGCCATCAGCACCGTCGTGTTCGGCGAGGACCGGGCGCGCTGGCCGCACCCGTTCAAGAACTGCATCTGTCTCGGGCTTGTGCACGGCGAGGACGGGCTGAAGCTTTCCAAGCGCCTGCGCAACTACAAGGACCCGAACGAGCTGTTCGACACGTACAGCGCCGACGCGCTGCGCTGGAGCCCCATCGCCAAGAACCCGCCGACGACGGCCATCCGGCTCACCGAGCGCAACGTCGAGGAGGCGCAGCGCGAGATGATGCTGCGCTGGTACAACGTGTACAGCTTCTTCGCCATCTACGCGAACCTCGACGGTTTCGATCCCTTTGACGTACCCGATGCGCTGCTGCACGGACTGGGCTGTGCGGGCGTGGAGGCCCGCGCCAATGCGGGTGCCGAGCGCCCGGCCTTTGTTGCCGCCGAAGAGCGCGGCGAACTGGACCGCTGGATACTGAACGAACTGCACCGCACCGTTGTTGCCGTGCGCGAGGGCATGGACAACTACGAGACCTATCCGGCGGCGCGCGCGCTGTCCGAGTTCCTCGACGGCCTTTCGAACTGGTATGTGCGCCGGAGCCGGTCGCGCTTCTGGGCCAGCGCGTGGTCCCAGGACAAGACGAACGCCTACTGGACGCTCTACGAGTGCCTGCTCAAACTGGCGCAGATGATGGCGCCCTTCACCCCGTTCTTCGCCGAGACCACCTGGCGCAACCTGTCCAAGCCGCTGCCGGGCGCGCCGGACAGCGTGCATCTGTCCAACTTCCCGCGGGCCGACCGCGACGCGCTCGACTGGTCGCTCATTGAGGACATGACACTCACCCGAGACGCGGTGAATCTCGGCCTGAGCGCACGCCGCACGGCCAACCTCAAGGTGCGCCAGCCGCTGGGCCATTGCCAGATCATCCTTGCCTCAGAGCGTTTCCGCGAGGCCCTTGTCCGCCACAGCGACCTGCTCATCGAAGAGTTGAACATCAAGGAAGTTGCCTTCAGCGAGACGCCGGACGAGTATGTGACCTACGAGGTCAAGCCGAACTTCAAGGTGCTCGGCCCCAAGTGCGGCGCCAAGGTGAAGAAGGTTGGCGCGGCGCTGTCGCAGGGTTCGGGCGCGGCGTTCTTCGCGCAGATGCGCGACACGGGCGCGATTCATCTCGACATCGACGGCGAGACCATTGAACTCGGCGGAGAGGATGTGGACGTGCGCCTCCAGCCCAAGCCGGGCTTTGCCGCCGCGCAGAGCGCGAACATGGTCGTCGTGCTTTCGACGGAGATCACGGAAGCACTGCGCCACGAAGGCTGGGTGCGCGATTTTGTGCGCATCGTGCAGGACCTGCGCAAAGAGCAGAATGTCGCCTACGACGCCCGCGTTGAAATCGCCGTGCACACCGGTGACAAAGGCTTGGAGGCCGTACTGCGCGAGTTCGAGGCAACCATCGCCGAGACCGTGCTGGCCCGTACCGTGCGCTACGTGGATGCACCGCCCGAAGGCGGCCGCACGGGAGAGACCGAGGCCGGCGAAGTCACGGTGCTGATGACGCCGTAGAATCACGGGCACACGTGGATCTGCCACGTCCCAGCCAGGAGAAGTTTTCTTTTGACTGCGGTGGCCATGCCGCCGCTTTTTCTTTGGCATGGGCATCCTGCCCATG
>CAIJOU010000870.1 GCA_903822375.1 Candidatus Hydrogenedentota bacterium | reverse complement strand
GCCTCTGGTTCAGAAAAGGTTCGCGGGCATGTTTTTTTTCTTTCTAAAGGGTTTTGGTTTTTCGGTTTTTTTGTTCTTCCGCCACCCGGCGGAAAATGGGTTCAAGGTTTGGCCGGGCGCGGTTTAACCTGCCGGGCGATGGCCCAGACAAAGCCACTCAACTCACGCGCCACGGCCGTGACGGCCACTTGGGACTTCTTCTTGCCCACGCGCGTCAAGTGACAGTAGCGATGATGCAATCGCCGTTGGGCTTCCCAGGCAATGTCCGTAATGGCTTTGGGCAACCCTTCCTGGCGTTTCTTCAAGTGCGGACTGATGCGCGCCGGAGCGCGGTATTGCCAGGCCGCTTCGACCAGGGCGCGGCGGGCCGGTCCGTTGCCCATTTTGGTGATGCCGCCTTGCTGGCGGTCCTTGCCCGTGGTGTGTTCGCTGGGCACCAGTCCAAGATAACCCATCAACTGGCCGGGATGCTCGAAGCGGTTGAAGTCGCCCAGTTCAGCCACCAGCGTGGCCGCATGCAGCAACGCCATGCCCCGCAGACTCATCAACGCCCGCACCGCCGGTTCCCACCGCCAGCCCGGCACGGCCCGTTCAATCTCCTGATCGTAGCGTTCCAACTGCGCCGTGGCATGGGTGATGACCTCCAGCATTTCCTGAAAGACAATCTGCTGAACCGGGAAGGGCATTTTGATTTTGGCGAGATAACGCAGGTGCGCCGGGGTCCAACTGGACTGGCCACCGTAACGCAGGTTGTGCCGCAACAGATACATCTTGAGCTGTTGCCGCGCCCGATGTTGTTGCCGCCCCACTTGAAACCGGGCGCGGATCAAATCCCGCATCGCCTCATCTTCCAGTTCGGGCACATAAATCCCTGTTAACTCCCCGGCCCGATACAGGCGGGCCAAGTCGTCGGCATCCCGCCGGTCAGTCTTGACCCGCTCGCCGGGCTTGCGGGGAATCTTGGAGGGGCAGATCAGGATGCAGTCCAGTCCATGCGCTTGCAGACAGCGGCACAGGGCAAAGCCCCGTGGCCCGGCCTCGTAACAGAACTTCAAGACCATTCCGGGATGGGCGGCCTCAAGTTTTTTGGCCAGCTTGAGCACGTCCTCATGTTCGCCGCCGATAATCCCGTAGCGGCGGACTTCGGTTGAATCCGACGGGGCGAGACTCACCGCGATGGAGTCGTTATGCACGTCTAACCCGATGAACAGAACGGGACCTTTGAGGGGCGCCGACGGTCGTGGCTGGCGGTCGGTGGCAGTCTTCGGAGCAGCGAGTTGAGTGCGGGGTGAGCGCGCTATTTTTTGTGGCTCGACAGGTTTGGAATCACGGAGTATGTAGGTCTTCATGGTGTTTGCTCTTCGTTCATTCGTTGTTTGGGGCGCGAGTCCCACAACTTGTGGCTCGGCAACCCGTTCTGCGGGTCGCAACCCACGCTTACTCCGGAGAGCAGACACCTGTTCTCGTTTCATCTCTAGCCATACTGTCTAGACGGCAAACATTGTAGTAATTCGACTCATCAGAGGGCGTTTTTCCATGAACACACTGAAATCCCTGCTTGGACCAATGCGCGTGCCGTTCCTGATGCTTCCGCCTGCCTGTGTCGCTGTTGGCGTAGGCACCGCTTATTGGCAGACCCGCGAAATAAATTGGCTGAACATTTTGCTGGTTCTTATTGGCGCGGTATCGGCCCACATTAGTGTCAACGTGTTCAACGAGTATTTCGACTTCAAGAGCGGATTGGATGCCAAGACACAGCGCACGCCCTTCAGCGGCGGCAGCGGCACTCTCCCTGCTCATCCGGAAATGGAAAGGGCATCCCTGCTGCTTGCGTGCACTGCTCTTGCGATAACTGCTGTCATCGGCGCGTACTTCGTTTGGTTGCGGGGCTGGCAATTGTTGCCCAT
>CAIJOU010000869.1 GCA_903822375.1 Candidatus Hydrogenedentota bacterium | reverse complement strand
CGGCGGCCATGAGAACCCAGGCGGTCAACAGTGCGGACGGGCCTGGCACCGGCAGATAGTCGAATACAAAGGTGCCCTCAGCCAGCTCGGTTGCCAGGATGGGTTCGGCATAAAGCTGCACTTGGACGGTCCGTGTGTCACCCGTGTTTCCGGTGTCAGTGCGGATGCTAAAGTTGGCTATCCCCCCGGAGGTACGTACCTGATACCCCTCCGCTGAGGGGTCTGCATCGGCCACACCGGCGGGCTCCGCATCGACCAGTTCAACGGTAATCGGCGTGCCGTCCGCGACGCGGTTGCCGTTTGCATCCTGTATTTCACCGGTGTAGAAGTAGATTGGGCCGGGTGCCGTGGCACTGGGATTCTGCACCCAGAGGGTGGTCGGTTTGGCGGGCGGACCGGAAAGGAACGCGTACGAGAGGCCGCCTGCAATAAGCCCGTCCGGTGTGGCCGCACGGAGGTTGGCAAGACCCGCCGTGGTGGACGCGCGCAGCGTGAAGCTCACTTTCCCGCCGGCAACGGGCGCCTGCACCCCGTCGGTGTCGGGGTCGGAATCAGCGGTGAGTATGGTTGCCAGTGTCGAAGGGGAAACCGTCACGGTGAGCAGCGTTCCGTCCGCCACGGGCGTGGCTCCGTCGAGAATCGAATCGCTCAGAAACAGTGCGGTGCTTGTTCCATCCGCGATGACGCCCGCCGCCGGTGCCGAATGCAGGACCACGGGAACGGTGGATGCGTTCTGGTCGCCCGAACCCGCAACAGAAGCGAGGACAAAGAGCCCGGGCACATTCGACCGAAAGGAAACCAGATTGTTCGCGGGGGTCCCGTTGAATAACGGAAATGCCGCTCCGGGTCCATTGGCTTCCATCAAAACGCCATGGCTCCAGGCTGGCCTCGTCAAGGCCGACAATCTGCGCGCTCGTGTAGGCAAGCGTCAACTGCGCCTCCTGCACCTGCGCGGCGGCAAAGTCGGAGACACTGGATGTGAACTGGCGTCTCGCGCCGCTGGTCAGCAAGTCAGGAATGGACGGGCCGGGTGCGGCGGCGGGAAGGATGTCCACGTTGCAGTTGAAGAGGCGGGTAGGTTCGGTGCGAGACCCGCTGGAGAAGAGGGTGATGGCATTGCCGCCGACGTCCCTGGCCTGTCCCAGTAGCGTGCCCGAAGGGCTGCCGCCGTATTCGGTGGGGATTTCGAGGGGAAGGACGGTGTTTTCGGGACGGAGCGGGTCCGTGCCGGACACGCGCGTTTCATAGCTGTCGGTCACGCCGTCGCTGTCCGTGTCGATCAGGGGGTCAATGTCCACCACCGCGGAGACTTCCGGTGAAACTGTTCCAAAACCCGCGGCGGTGCCGTTGATGAACGCGCTGATGCGGATGAAATGAAAGCGGGTAAGGTTGGCCGGCGTGCCGTCCTGTTTCACGGCCCAGGAAATGTCGAAAGCATCGCCGCCGCCGGAGTAGGGTGTCAGTCCCACCTTGAGCGGGTCGTCCGGGCGAAGATAGTTGTCCTGGTAGGGCCGAATCGTGGGGGACATGTCCGAATAGCCCCAGTCGTATTCCTTGCCGTCCGTGTTTGGGTTGAGCACATTGCCGGCAAGCGCGGGGGAAGGGTTGGCGATACCTGCGGGAAGGACCGATGCGGACACGTTACGACTGCCCGGGATGACATACCATGGATCGTCGGCGAGACCGTTCCCGTTCACGTCCTCACTGATTTCTATCAGTGCCGCCTCCGCCCAGCGGCGTGTGGGAACGCCGCCGACCCAAAAAGCGTTGCCATGCACGACGAAATCAATGCCCATGGGAGTGTTTGGGTCGTTCAAAACGGGAGTGTTGAACTTGTGGATGATCTCGCTGCCCGGCGCACCGCCGGGCTCGCCGATGCAGTAGGCCTTGCCGTTGTTCTGCGCCAGAGTACCGCCACCGGCCGGAGCACCAAGGGCTTTTAATGGGTCCGTGAAACCGGGCAGGGAGTTTAGGCCATTGTAGGACAGCACCGCGTCAGCCCAAGGATCATCCACAGCGGCAAGGAAAAAT
>CAIJOU010000868.1 GCA_903822375.1 Candidatus Hydrogenedentota bacterium | reverse complement strand
TGGACTGGCGCTCGTCAGGCGCATCATAGAGCGGCACGGAGGCCGGATATGGGCGGAAGGCGAAATCGACAAGGGGGCAACGTTCTATTTCACCCTGGGCGCAGAGACTGCGGAACAGCGCACAAACGCCGCAAAGGACACCAGGGATTGACAACGGTACCGCACCGTGCGTGTGGCCATGCGCGCGGCGAAGCACCTGTCAGAGTCAATCGGACTTTTGCCATGCCGAATGGTGCACCTCGCCCGGAGCGTGGAAAAATGATGCAGGATAAGGCAAAACGAGCCGACGGGAGGCCAGGGTGGATGGACCGGAGACGCCCCGGAGAAACCCGGCAAAGTCCGGTGACCTGGCCTCCCCGGCCAAATTACCGTTGCAAACAAAGGGGAAAAAATGGCGGAGGGTGCGGGACTCGAACTCGCAAGACCGAAGTCGCCGGTTTTCAAGACCGAAGTTCTACCCTACCCAATCTCTGCCGCAATACGTTCTGCAAGCGCCAAGCTTGTTTGGGCATAAATCTCGGTGGTGTTCAAGTGGGCATGGCCGAGCACGGCGCCGGCCGCCTCAATGCCGAACTTCTCGCGGACCTCGGTTCCAACACTATGGCGCAGTTGGTTCGGGTGCCAGTGGGGGACGCAGGCTTTCACGCAGGCGCGCGAGATAGCCTTGTTGTAACTGTCCTTGGTGTAGTGTTCCCTCACAACACGGTCAGATTTCTTCTTGTTGGGAGGTTGGTCCTTGCGGCGCCCTTTATCCTGTCCAGTCTTGACGGCAATTAGTTCGCCCCACGCATCCTTGGGTTGAAACAGGAACTCGCCCGGGGCACGCTTGAGCAGGAACGGCGTCAGGACCTTCTGTGCCTTGGGCCCGAAGAAGAGGAAACGCTGTAGACCGCGGTGGGCGTTCTTGTGAGCCTTCAATTCGCAGCGCCATACAGGCCCTTTTCGGTCAATCATTTCCGCCTTCAGGCCGCACACCTCGCCGGGCCGCATACCGCACAGTTCCTGCAGTTCAATCATGGCTCGCACGCTGGAGTTCACAAAGGGCTTGACTGCTTTAACGTGCTCGGGATAAGCCGGTTCAATGGATTCTGTTTCCCGTGCATCACACCGACCACGTTTCAGGGGGTCAAGTGTCTGGCACTTGTGGAAGATTTCAATCGGTGCCATTTCCATGCTGGCGCACCACTTCCAGAAGCGGGTGATTTCACTCATGCACTTGTTGATTTCCGAGCGGCACATGGTCTTCTTGCCCTCTTCCCGGGGCTGCCCCATGGAGTCGCGCACCAGGCGCAACATCTTCATGTCAAACACTTCCGGCCGCATCGAGCCGCACAGGCGGACGAGATAGCCCATGGCAGTCTTGCCGCGGCCCCATGACCCGGGGGTGGTTTGGTAGTAGTTGGCCATGGCTGCGGAGTACTTGTCGACCAGTTCCACAATGCGCACATCATCGGCCGGTGCGTCAATGAGCATGCCGGACTTCCACTCAAGAATCAGACGGTGGTAGGCGCGCTCGGCTTCCTCTTTGTCGCGCCCGAGCCAGTGGTCGCGACCTTCAATCGTGACCCGGTACCGATTGGTGGTTGCGTTGAATCTTAGCTTCGGGGTGCCCATGCTTCCTCTTTTCTGGGTCATTTGACCCATTTGTGCACCATCATTTTATGGCTTTGGGTGCGCCGAACCAACTCTATAAGTGCTTGATTCGTAAGAGGTTAGAAATGGTCGGGGCGAGAGGATTTGAACCTCCGGCCTCCTGGTCCCGAACCAGGCGCGCTAACCGGGCTGCGCTACGCCCCGACAAGGGGAGCCATAGAGTACACCATGGCGGGGGGAAGGTTCAAGCGCACGCAACGCAATTGACAATGGATAATGGACAATTGACAATGAGAAGACGGCGGCGGGATAGATAGGGAAGCAGGGAGGGCTATTCGTCGTCGAAGATTTGGCCGATGCCGGGGCGGCCTTTGCGGAGTTTTGTCCGGATGCGTTCGAGCCGGCGGAGCAGCAGGGCGTGCGCGGGCGCGGGGTCCATGGCTTTGAAGAGATGAGCGGAGGCATCGAGCCGTTCCAGGGTCTCCATGCAGACGCGTTCGGCGCGGCCCAGATCACGGGTGCGGTGCTCGTGGTGCTTGGCCAGTTCCATCGCCGCCTGCGCGTCGGCGGGAAAGTCGCGGTGCCAGCGCTCGAGCGTCTCCTGCATGTCGGCAAAGCGCGACGTGCGCTTGCAGGCCAGGCCCATCATCTCCAGGCATTCGCGCCGCAGGTCGGCGATGCTGTCCTGATCCAGAAAGGCGCGGCCCAGCAGCACCACCTTGTCGTACTGCCGCTGGCGAAAATGGGCGCGCAGCAGCGACAACTGGTCCTCGACATGCTCGAACTGCGTACCATCGTCCCGGCGCAACTGGCGTGACAGCATGCCAACCAGCGTCACCAGCGACAGGATGTCCAGCGGTGATGGTAGAACACGCCCTGCAGGGGCCGCGCGTCGCGCGTGTGCAGGTATTGGAGCCACAACTGGGGAATCAGCGCGCTGGACACGTCGCCCACGCGCCGCACGCCTAGCACCTCGCGCTCCAGGTTGCCCAGGCTGCAATCGCTCAGCCGCCGCTTCCAAAAACGCCGGGCCGTGTGCACCAGGTCCAGGTGCATGGTGCCGTCCAGCCGGAAGCGCTGCCGGTTTTGGATGAAGCGCGTGCGCAGCAGCGGCAGGTCAAAGCTCTTTCCGTTGAAGCTGACCACCGTGTCGCAACCGGCGAACTGCTCCGCCAGGTACTCCAGCATGGGTTCCTCGTCGTCGTAGTCGCGCATGAAGCACTGGTCCAGCACAAACAGCCCGTCCTGAAAGCGTCCGACGCCGATCAGGAAGGCCACGGTGCCCGAACCGCCGGAGAGGCCCGTGGTCTCGGTGTCCACGAAGAAGGTCTTCTCGAGGTTGCACTCCACCAGTGTCTCGTCGTTGCCGAAAAAGGCCAGGTGTTCCGGGTCACTCTCGAGTGCCGCACCCAATTCGGTGTGTCCGTGCAGATGCTCCACCGGATATTCGGTGCGCACCAGCAGGAACTGCCCGTCCCTACCGTCCACAAGTCGCCCGCCGGTCACCTTGTCGGCCTCAAATGCACCGCGCTCGCGCGCCTCGCTGTCGGCCTCGCGGTGTTGCCGCCATTCGAGTCCGCTCATCAGGCCCAGTCGCTCGCGCAGCCGCCGCGCGGAATCGTTCTCCAGCGTTCCGCCCGTCGGCGCCTGCGGCGCGGCGGGAGAAGGGGGCGGCGACGCCGGTTCTTCGGCGCGTTTCTTCGCGTAGTCGGCGCCGGAAATCAGGCCGAGCTTATCGAAAAGGGCCTTCTTTTTTTCTTCGTCGGGAGTCATTGGCGTCAATCCGAAGGCCGTTGGCTGAAGGCCCAAAGCATGGGAGTAATGGGACTGCGTGCTCCATTTTGGAGTGCGGTGGCAGAGCGCAGCG
>CAIJOU010000867.1 GCA_903822375.1 Candidatus Hydrogenedentota bacterium | reverse complement strand
GACGTGCCCACTCCCCATGTGGATTCCCTGGCCAAGAACGGCATCCGCTTTACCGATGGCTACGCCAACCACTGCGTCTGTTCCCCCTCGCGCGCAGCGCTGATGAGCGGTCGTTACCAGCATCGCTTCGGCTTCGAGCACAATTCCGGCCCGGAGCGCTTCGCCGACCCGAACTTCGGTCTGCCGCGCACCGAAAAGACTTTGGCCGAGCGCCTCAAGGAACTCGGCTACGCCACCGGCATGGCCGGCAAGTGGCACATCGGTTTCAAAGAGGGCCTTCGCCCCCACGAGCGCGGCTTTGATTATCACTTCGGTTTCCTCAGCGGCGCGCACACCTATCTGCCGGGGAAACGGGATAACGACCCTCTCCTGCGCAATGGCGTCCCGGTGACCGACGAAAAGGAGTACCTCACCGACGCCTTCGCTCGCGAGGCCGTCGCTTTCCTCGAGCGCAGCCAGGCCAAACCCTGGTTCCTCTACCTCGCCTTTAACGCCGTGCATTCTCCGCTCGATGAAAATCCCTACATGGCCCGCTTTCCTAATCTCACCGGCAATCGGCGCATCTACGCCGGCATGTTGACCGCCTTGGATGTCGCCGTAGGCCGCGTGCTCGACAAGGTCCGCCAGTTGGGCCAGGAAGACAACACCCTCATCTTCTTCTACAGCGACAACGGTGGCCCCACGTCGCAGACCACTTCCCGCAACGCCCCCCTGCGCGGGTACAAAGGCCAGATGCTCGAAGGCGGCATCCGCATTCCGTTCCTCGCCCAATGGAAGGGCCACCTGCCGTCCGGCAGAGTCTATGCCGAGCCGGTCATGGCTTTCGACATCCACGCCACCGCGTTCCTGGCCGCCGGCGGCACTCTGCCCGTCGAAAAGCCGCTCGATGGCGTGGACTTGCTCCCCTACCTCACCGGCGCGAAACCCGGCGCGCCCCATGAGAAGCTCTGCTGGCGTGCCGAGGAGCAATGGGCGGTGCGCCTGGGTGATTGGAAAATGTTTCACGCGCCAGGCGGGGAACCAGCCCTGTACAACCTCCGCTCTGACATCGGCGAAGCCACCGACTTGGCCGCCAAAGAACCCGCCAAATTCAAGGAACTCAAGACGGCTTACGATGCCTGGGCCAAAGAAATGATGCCGCCGCAATGGGTCCGCCAGGACCAGCGGAATGCCGAAGCCGGCGGCAAGAAGAAAGCGCCGGGCACAGGCGCCGCGCGCGGTGCCGTGCGTGGACAGGCGGGCGGTCAACTCGAACAGCGCTTCAAGGAGTTGGACAAGGATGGTGATGGCAAGGTCAGCCGGGAAGAAGGCGGCTCTCTGCCGTTCTTCGAGGCGGCTGACAAGAACAAAGACGGCTTCCTGACCCTTGAGGAAGTGCAGAACTACTTCCGCTCCCGCCGCTCGTCGGGCACGAATCCCAAATGACCACCCAGGAATTTACCCTTTGACAGCCGCCCCAAAAGGGATACCCTTCCAGTAGGGAGAGAACGTATGAAACAGATTGTCGCGCTCAAGGTTCTGGAGGGTTACCGCGTTTCGTTGCGGTTTGCCGACGGTGCGGAGGGCGTGGTGGATTTTTCCACCAAGCCGCGTGTCGGTGTTTATGCCGCCTGGCAGGATTATGCCAATTTCCGGCGTGCGCGCGTCGG
>CAIJOU010000866.1 GCA_903822375.1 Candidatus Hydrogenedentota bacterium | reverse complement strand
GGCCAACGACAAAGTGGTGGAGATTGTCAACCTGCAACCGACAGGAGCGAAAGCCAAACCTTACCAGGTAAAGCAGGTTCGCAATCTTATGGTTCGGTACAAGCTTGGAGGTTTTTCCCTTGATTAGATATGAAGTCATTCTCTATTGGAGTGATGAAGACAGCGCATTCATCGCCGAAGTTCCGGAACTGCCGGGATGTATGGCCGACGGGCAGACCTATCATGAGGCCCTTGAGAATGTCGAAGTCACCATCCAGGAATGGATAGACACCGCCCGAGAACTGGGACGTCCCATTCCACAGCCCAAGGGCCGACTGCTCTACGCGTAGGATTTGCCGCGAATCGCCATATAGTCCGGCAGGGCGGTTGTCGTTTGTGGGGGGGGGAACCGGGGACTACGTTCGGGGATTGATGAGTAGAGGAGGCTGAGCAAATGCGGAAAATGATTCTTGCGGCGGCGCTGGGTTTGATGGTTCTGAACGGCGGCGTTGCCTACGCGGCAAAGACTTGGGACGACATGTCCTGGTGGGGCAACACGGGGGCGAAGCCGGAACCGAAGTCCGATTCCAAATGCCGCACCGGTTGCTGGTGGCTGCCAGTGGCGGCGGCGAAGAATGAGCAGGACGGGGAACTGTGGGGCAATCGCGGGGTTGTGTTTCATGTGTGGAAGAAGCCGCTCAAGAAAAGCGAGAACGCCGAACCTGAGACAAGTTCCAAAGTACCCCCTAGTATTGACTATGCATTGATAATCAACAATATCTTATTTGATTTTGGAAAGGCAGTGCTCCAGCCCTCGGGCAGGGCATCGGTGGACGCGGTCATTGGCAGAATGAAGCGGTACCCCAAGAGCAATGGATATGGTCGAGAAACGGTTACCATTGAGGGACACGCCAGTTCCGAGGGCGATGAGGCCTATAACTTGGCACTGGGTCTTCAGCGCGCCGAGACGGTAAGGAAGTACATGATCGAATCGGGCATCGAGCCAAGTCGAATCACAACGATATCCTATGGGGAGACGAGACCCTGTGTTCCGAATGACACGCCAGCCAACCGGAAACTGAACCGCAGGGTGGAGTTTAGATACGTTCAACGGTATCCATAGTTGGAATGGACGCCGGACCGAGAACCAAGGACAGTGAGTCGCCCCTTGGGCCGCGGAAAGTGGGAAAGCGCCTGCTGAAGGGTGGTATGATACTGGAGTGGCTTGTGCAGCACCTGTCTGAGCATACCCGCCAAAACGTATACCCCTCTTACCGGGAGACATAAGTATGGACAGCGGCAACGGCACCGCGTTGGAAGTTTTCACATCGGTCTGCGACGATTTTTATGCGACGGCCCGCGCCGCGGCGGCTTCGGGCCGCAAGGTGGCGGGTTTTGTCTGCTCCTATGCGCCGCAGGAACTGCTCCACGCGGCCGGGTATCTGCCCGTGCGGGTGCTGGGGCGTCCCGGCGGTACGCCGCGGGCCGACCAACTCTTGCAGGCCTATGCGTGCAGCCTTGCGCGGAGCAGTTTTGACGCGGCGCTGTCCGGCGAGTTCGATTTCATGGACCTGGTCGTTTTTTCGCACACCTGCGACACGATGCAGAATCTCGCGGACCTGTGGCGCAGCAGCCGGCCCAACCAGAAGGTGGTCATTGTTTCCGCGCCCACGGTTACTTCCGGACCCGCAGCGCTCAGCTATTACCGCAAGGTGCTGGCTGATGTCCGCGAACAGATTGAAGCGTTGTCCGGACCGATCTCGGACGAGGCGATTCGTGCCAGTATTGACCTTTACGCGCGCCACCGCAACCTGGTCCAGAGGCTGTATGACCTGCGCCGGGAACATTCGGAACTGATCAGCGGGCGCGAACTGCTGGCTGTGGTGACCTCGTCGATGATGATGGACAAAGAGGAGCACCTGCGGCTGTTGGAACCGTTCGTGGCGGAACTGGAGTCGGCCGGTGATGTGAAGGCGAAACGGCTGCCGCGCGTGTTTGTTGCGGGCAGCGTTTGCCAGAACATGGGTTTTGTCACGGCGCTGGAAGAGGCGGGCTGCATGGTCGTCGATGACGATTTGTGCATGGGCGGGCGTTCCTTCTCACTGCCGGAACCGCCTGCGGGCGACCCGATGGACGCACTGGTGGAGATGTACCTCGGCCGGCGTCCCTGCCCTGCGTTCCACACACCCGGCTTTGACCCGGGCGCGTTTCTGGTCGAGCGCGCCCGTGCGGCGCGCGCCGCCGGAGTGGTCTTCTTGCTTACCAAGTTTTGTGACCCGTGGTTTTTCGACTATCCGCACGTGAACAAGTCGTTGGAGGCAGCGGGCATTCCGGGGCTGCTGGTGGAGGTGGAACAGAATCTACCCGTGCCCGAACAGTTCCGCACCCGTGCCGAGGCGTTTGTGGAACTGCTGAAGGCAAAGGCGGAGTAATGGGTGTGCAGTACTTTGCGGGCGTGGATGTCGGTTCGGCCACGGCCAAGGCCGTGCTGGTGGACGCCGCCGGGACCATATGCGCCCATGTTGTGGTGCCCAGCGGCGGCAACCTGACGCTCGCGGCGGACAGGGTGCTAGCCGCGGCGCTGGAGCGGGTGGGCGCTGTGCCCGGCGACATTGCGGCGCTTGTCGCCACCGGCTACGGGCGCGAGAGCGTGGCGAACCGAACCAAAACCGTCACGGAAATTACCTGCCACGCCAAGGGCGCGCATGTGCTCTATCCGGACGCACGGGCCGTCATCGACATCGGCGGGCAGGATTCGAAGGCGATCTCGCTGGACGCCGCCGGGATGATCCGCAAGTTTGAGATGAACGACAAGTGCGCCGCCGGCACGGGGCGCTTCCTGGAGGTGATGGCGCGCACGCTTGAGGTGCCGCTGGACGAGGTGGGACCGCGCGCCCTCACGGCGGACCGGCCCGCGAAGATTTCCTCGACCTGCACGGTCTTTGCCGAGAGCGAGGTCATCTCGCTGCTCGCCCAGGGCGAGACGGTGGAGCGCATTCTGGCGGGGCTTTGCCTGTCCATTTCGCAGCGGGTCAACTCGCTGGCCATGCGCGCGGGCATGGCGCCGCGGGTCATCATGACGGGCGGCGTGGCAAAGAACACGGGGGTTGTTCGGGCCATTGAGAAAGCCGTCGGGCTGCCGCTGACGGTGCCGGACCAACCACAGATCATGGGCGCGCTCGGCGCGGCGCTTCTGGCGCGCAACGAGGCGGTGAAGTAACCATCGGCCGCGAAATCGTGGCGGAATCAGGATGAGAGACATGTCGAACCGCATGGCGAAGAAAGTGACGAACTGGACCAAGGAAATGGCTCTTTACAGTCTGCTGCGGGCCACGCTGGCCAAGCGCAAGCTGGACCAGAAGATATCCAAGGCGCTGGGAAGCGGCAAGAAGTCCACCGGTGCCAAGCGCATCCCCATCAAGACGGGCGACAAGATGAAGCTGCTGATGGGGCGCTACTACATCCGCGCAAAGGTTGCCGAGAAGGACCCGGACCAGAAGATTGCCTGGATCACCAGCGGCGGCCCGGTGGAGATCCTGCACGCCGCGGGCGTGATTCCCATTTACCCCGAGAACCATGCCGCCATGATCGGCACCATGCGCATGGCCGATTCGTGCTGCGCAACGGCCGAGGACCAGGGGTACTCGCGCGACCTGTGTTCCTATGCGCGCAGCGACATCGGCAGCATACTGAGCAAGAAGAGCCCCATCGGCGGTTCGCCGCGCCCGGACTTTCTCGTGTGCTGCAACAACATCTGCGGCACGGTGACCAAGTGGTACCAGGAACTGCAGCGCATGTTTGACGTGCCGCTGATCATGATCGACGCGCCCTACCAGTACGGCGAAGACCGACCGGAGGCGATCGACTATGTGAAGGCGCAGTTGCAGGAAATGATAGACCAGGTCTCTCAGATCACGGGCAGGCCCTTTGTTTGGGGCAAGTTTGAAGACACCGTGCGGCGTTCGGAGCAGGCGCTGCAACTGTGGCGGGATGTCCAGGACATGCTGGCCCACCGTCCCGCGCCAATGAATTCGTTCGACACGTTTATCCATCTCGCGCCGATTGTCACGCTGCGCGGGACGCAGGAATGCATAGGCTACTATAAAATGCTCCAAGCCGAGATGGAGGGGCGCGTGCGCAACGGCGTGGCGGCGGTGGAGGGCGAGAAATACCGTCTCGGCTGGGACAATCTGGCCATCTGGTACAAGATTCAGTTCCTGGCGAAGAAATTTGGCGAACACAATGCGGCGCTGGTGGTGTCGACCTACGCCAAGAGTTTCAGCTACCAGGCGCCCTACCGCGACGAGAGCGACATTCTGCGCTCCATGGCGGCCAATTACATCGCCGGATACATCAACCACGGGCTGGACTACCGCGAGCGCGAACTGCTGGAGATGGCGGAGAAGTTCCACCTGGACGGGTTCGTGATGCACTCCAACCGCAGTTGCCGTGCCTATTCCTTCGGGCAGTACGAACTCGCGCGCCGCCTTGAGGAAAAGCACGGACTGCCGACGATTATGATCGAGGCTGACCAGAGCGACACCCGTTCCTGGTCGGACGAGCAAGTCGGCACCCGCATCGACGCTTTCATGGAGTCGCTTGCCGCGCGGAAGTCCAACGCCATCAAGTGACGCATTGATGAACGAATAACGAAGTCCGATAGAAGTCGCCTGGAATCGATGATTTTGGGCGATTTTTCATTTCTTGCCGTCTATCATTTTTGCCCTTTCCATGCTATAGTCTTTCTTGCTCCGGGTAGCGGGCAGTCATTTGAGGTCGGGCGGCAAGAATGAAAAGGAGGGCTTTCTGTGAGACACAATATCGGGATTAGTGTGGCACTGTGCCTGTTCTGCGCCGCGTTGTGCGGTGTCACGGGGTCGCCGGCGTATGCCGTGTCGGCCATGACGGTGGTGGACGAGAACACACCGATGTTGTATATCGAGCCGCTCAGCGACCTGCCCAACAGCGGCGCTGCCGCCGGGTGGACGGCCGCCGTCTACAACACCGCGCAGGACAACGGCAAGGGCGACAGCCACAACGGCAACCACTCGGGCAACTGGCAGTCGGGCGTCTACGGGGTGGGATACGGTGACGCCGACGACTTCACGCTGATCGACCATTCGGACAACAGCACCCTTTCGGTGTACACCCGAAGCGCATTCACCGTTGCCAATGCCGCCTCTATCCAGGCCATGTCGCTCGAGGTCAACTATGACGACGGCTACGTCGCATGGATCAACGGCGTGGAGGTGGCCCGCAGTGCCACCATGGCCGCAAAGGCGGTCGCATGGAACACCGCCGCGGGTGACCATGAGAACACCGCCGCGCCGGAGCGGATTGACATCAGCGCCTTTGCCGGTCAACTGGTCAACGGGCAGAACACGCTGGCCATCGGTGTTTGGAACTCCAGCGGCACCAGCAGTGACATGTCGCTGCGCCCCCGGCTCACCCTGTATGACGGTCCCTATGTGGCTCCCCCTGTGCACACCTACCTGACGTGGCAGGGTGACCCAGGCACCACGATGACCGTGAACTACCAGACCGGCGACCCGGCCGGAACCAGTGTGGTGCACTATGACACTGTTTCCCACGGCGGCGTGCTGGCCGCCTACCCTCTTACGGCCAACGGTTCGGCGCACCAGATATCCGGCCTCAGCGCCTATGTCACGCGAAACATTCATTGGGTCCAACTCACCGGGCTTACCCCCGGCCAGACCTATTATTTCGTGGCGGGCGACGGCACTACGGCCGTGTCGCGCGAAATGAAATTCCGCACCCCGCCGAACGGTGACTCGGCCATCCGATTCGTGGTGGGCGGCGACATGGACATTAATCAGACGGTGGGGATGCTCCACCGACAGGCGGCGCGGCAGAACCCCATGTTTGCCTGGATGACCGGCGACCTGGCCATTGACAACGGCGACCTTACGAACTGG
>CAIJOU010000865.1 GCA_903822375.1 Candidatus Hydrogenedentota bacterium | reverse complement strand
TGCTCCGGAAAGAAGCCACGGTTGCCGACGATTACGCCCAGGGTGGTCATAGTGCGTTTCTCCATGTTGCGGGTTGTGTTTTGAGGCTGATCGGCACCCGGTGCCTTGCCAAAAGTGTATACCAAGCGTGCCAACCGGGCCAACGTGGCGTGGCGGGGGAGAGGGGGCAGGGGGACTGGTGCGAATGGCGCCAAGACGAGGTTTTTGTTCTGTGGCGGCCCGCACGGGCAGTCAGGCCAGCGGCCTCACATTTTCCGCCGCTTGCATGCCGCCCACGGGGACCGCTAAAATGGCTCCAATGGAATCATGTAAACGTGTGAATTTGTGCGCGCTGGGCGGCGGCGGCGAAGTCGGGGCCAACTGTTTCGAACTCTCCTTCGGCGGCCATCAGATCCTGCTGGACTGCGGCACCCACCCCAAGAAAGAGGGCGAGTGCTCGCTTCCCGCCTTCGACCTGCTCACCCGCGCCCCCGAGGCCTACATCATCACGCATGGTCACGTGGATCACTGCGGTGCGGTGCCGTATCTGGCGCGGATGTATCCCGGCGTTCACGGCTATGCCACCCCGCCCACGGCACGGATCATGGACCGCATGCTGCACAACAGCGTGTCGGTCATGGAAACCATCGCCAAGGAGCGCGGCATCGCCGAATATCCGCTATTCGAGCACTGCGACGTGGGCTACGCGCTGCGCTTTCTTGAGACCGCCGAGTACCGCGAGCCCTTTTATCTGCGCACCCCGGACCCGGTGGAGGTGCAGTTCATCGAGGCAGGTCATGTGCTCGGCGCCGCCAGCGTGCTCATCCGCCTGCCCGAGCACACGATCTTCTACACGGGGGACATCTGCAAGCGGCCTCAGGCGCTTATCGGCGGCTACAAGGCGCTGGACAAGGAAACACAGGTGGACACGCTCATTATCGAGTCCACCCAGGGCGCGGCGAATGACGAGACGTACCGCACCTACCGGGAGGAAATCGTTCATTTGGGCGATGCCGTGCGCGATGTGCTGCTGGGCGGCGGTTGCGCGCTCGTCCCCAGTTTCGCGCTGGGCCGCACGCAGGAAATGGTCAACATCCTGGCCGACCTGCAGGAACAGGGCAGCATTCCGACCGTGCCCATCTACACCGCGGGCATGGGCCGGGCCATCTACGAAATATACAACCACTTCTCGGACCATCTGATGCCCCACGCAACGCTGCGGCCGCTTGAACAGTTCGAGCGGTTGGGTGACATGTGGAATCCGTCCGTGGTCGAACGGCTGCTGCGGCGTCCCTGCATCATCGTGGCCACGTCGGGCATGATGGTCGAGAACACGCCCTCGGCGCTTATCGCGCAGCACATGGTGCGGGAGACGCGGCACGGCATCTTTTTCGTGGGCTATCTGGACGCCGACACGCTGGGTTACAAGCTGCTCAATTCGCCCGCGGGCACGCTGCTGCAGTTCCAACTGAACAGCCCGTCCGTGGAGAAAGTGCTGGAGAACATCCGCACCTTCCGGTTCAGCGCCCATGCGACGCGTTCCGAACTGGCCGCCGTCGTGGCGCGCATCAAGCCCAAGAACGTGGTCTACATTCACGGGGACCCCGAGGCGCTGGTCTGGATGGAGCAGAACTCCGGAGCCGGTTGTGAGACCTTTGTGCCGGCCATCGGCCAGACGATCACGCTCGAGGCCTGACCATGGGCCGCCGCAACCCGCTGCTGCAGGGCCTTCTCACCAGTCTCTCCACCGGCTTTTGCCGGCTGACCGTGGCGCTGCCGCTGCCCGCCGCGCGCACGCTCGGAACGGGGCTTGCCCGGCTTGCCTATTATGCGGTGCCGCGCATACGCCGCATCGGCATGGCCAATCTCAACCTCGCCTACGGCGACAGTCTCAGCCGCGCCGACAAAACGGCCATTCTCAAGGAGTCCGTGCGCAACCTGGGCCTGGTGGCGGCCGAATTTGGGCGCATTCCGCAACTTGCCGGGGAAGGACGGGGCCGCTGGTTTCGCGTTACGGGGGTCGAGAACATCGACCGGGGCCGCGGCGGTATCGTGATGAGCGCCCATTTGGGAAACTGGGAATGGCTTGCCGCCGCGGGCGGAACGGAAGGATTCAGGACAGTCATTATCACGCGCGGCTTTGACGACCCACGCATGGACCGCGCCGTGGACGCGGTCCGCCAGACCGAAACGGTCGAGACCATTGACAAGAACTCCGCCACCGGCCCTCTGGTGCGCAAGCTGCGCGAAGGCTGGCTGGCCGGCATCCTTGCCGACCAGAACCCGCGGGAAAACGCCGCGCCGGTGCGTTTCTTCGGCATCCCGACCTGGGGCACCATCGGTCCGGTGCTCATCGCGCGGCGCGCCAGGGTGCCCATCTATCCCGTTTTCATGGTCCGCGACGACGCGGGCGTTTATACCCTCGCGTTCCATCCCGCGCTCGAATTGCAGTCCACCGACGACTTACTGGCCGACCTGACCGAGAACACGCAACGCTGCCAGGATGCGATTGAGGCGATGGTTCGCAGGCATCCCGGCCAGTGGCTCTGGTTCCACCGGCGCTGGCGCCGCCGCGAGCGGCTTGAGCGGGAATGGGCGGAGCGCCTGGCACGCCGCAGTGAAACAAGCTCCGCTGATGGCGATAATAAGGGGGTATCCATGGAGGAGTCGCCATGCTGAAAATAGGTTCCTGCGCACTGGGCGAACGCCCCCGGGTGGTCGCGGCCGTGAGCGACGGCGTGCCCCGGAAGGACGCGGAAGTGCTTTTGGCCTCGGGTGTCGATATTCTGGAACTGCGCATCGACACATTCTCGCAGTGTGATACCGGCCACGTCGTGGCCGAGGCGGTCCGTCTGGCGGGGTTGCCGCTGCTGGGCACCATCCGCAGCGCCGCCGAGGGCGGCGGCTGGAAGGGCACCGAGGCAGAGCGTCTCGCGCTGCTGCGCGCCGTTATGCCCCATGTCGGCGCGCTCGACATCGAGCTTTCCTCAACGGAGATTCTTGGCGACGTGGTAGCCGGTGCGCATGCGGCGGGGCTGACCGTCGTCGGCTCGCACCACCACTTCACTGAAACCCCGGAGGATGACGCGCTGGAAGCCGTAGTTGAGGCGGGCGTGCGGGCCGGGGTGGATATCGTCAAGGTGGCCGCCCGCTGCAACAGCCCTGAAGACCTGCGGCGGCTGGCAGCGTTCACGCTGCGCCATGGGGACCGCGCCATGGTGGTGATAGGCATGGGGCCGGCGGGCATGCTGTCGCGGGTTTTCTTCCCCGCGCTGGGTTCGCTGCTCACCTACACCTTCCTGGGCGCGCCCAGCGCCCCGGGCCAATTGAACTCCGAGGACACGGTAAAGTATCTTAAGTTCTTCTACGGGTATCTGGATGACGGCAATTCCTGAAATCGGCATATTCAGACAAAGGTGACGAAGGAGGCGTGATGCAAAGAGCGTTGATTATCCAATCCAACGGTTCGGGCAAAAATGAACTGGAAGACCTGCTGTCCAGTGGCTGGCGCGTGGTTTCCGTCACGGCCAACAACGGCCAGAGCTACAACGATTTTCTGATCATTCTGCAGAAAGACTGACCGGCCGCCCGGCAGTGACGTAATCCCGCATCCGCTTTCCGCGGCCGGTTAAACCGGGAGTTCTGTCCATGCGTACCGCCTTGCCTCTCTTCGCTTGCTGTGCCGCCGTGGCCGTATGGTGCGCGTCTGCTCCCGCGGTGGACGGACAGCCCCTTGCCGGCGCGTGGCGTTTCAGCAATGGGGCGGAGTTTCCCGGCGCAGAGGGCTCCATGGAGACGCTCGCGTCGGGCGCCCAGAAGGCCGCCTTTGATTTCACCAAGGGCGGAAACTATGTGGGCCTCTATCTCGATTTAAATCCGTCCGCGCCGCTCAAGGCGGTGGCCTTCCGCCTCAACAAGCCCGCCGAGGCGACGTTTACCCTGCGCGTCACCGATTCAACAGGCCAGGATTTTCAGAAACAGGTGGATGCGCAGGAAACGGGCTGGCAGAACGTGACAGTGATGCTCGACAATTGGGCGTCATCCTGGGGCGGCGCAAATGACGGCGCGTTTCATCCGCCGGTGCGGACAATAGGTTTTCTGGTCGAGAGCCAGGGACTGGATTCGCCCCGGGGTGCCATGTTGATTGATGTACTGGTGGGATTTTCCGACGGTTCAGGCAAGACCGGCACGTCCACGCTCTTCGAAGGGCGCTATGTGGTCACCAACTTCCGGGACGACTCCGAATTCTCCATGCGACCCGCAGGCGCGCTTCATGACGGACTGCTCAAGACACCGGCTGCCGGGAATCCGCCCTCTGCCGGCCTCCACGGGTCGGTTTCGCTGTTTGGACGTCCAAAGACGCTTGAATTGCGTGTAAAACGCGGCACGCCCGGCGCGGTGCTCAAAATGACGCTGGGTTCGCACTTCCAGAATTTTGACCGCGTGCTGGGCGCGCTCGACGGCGGTCCGCAAACCTTCTCCGTAACCATGCCGCCCGACGGCTGGGTCCATTCGGGCGCGGCCGAGAAGGAGATATCCCATCCCATCCGCGTGGGCGGTATTACGTTCGAATCGGGCAAAGCGGAGACTCCCGCCGAGGTCGAGTTCGACGCGCTGGAATGCGTGACCACGGTGCCGCGCAGCGGCGCGGTGACGCTTTTCTCCAAACTGGATTATGACCGGGCGGCGATCGCGGGGGATGCGGCTGTGCCGATGACCGCCGTCTGCCGCGGTTGGAACATGCTGGACGCGGAACAGCGCGGCACCGTCAAGATGGTCTTCCGCGATTGGGAAGACAAGGTATTGGACGAGAAATCGTCAGACTGGACACTGCCCGCCAATGGGACACCGGTCAATTTGTCATGGCAGGTTACAGTGCCCGCGACACGCAATTTCGCCGATGTGGAGTTTCGTTTCGAGGCGGAGGGGGTGAAGCCGGCGACGGCGCGCTCGGGCTTCACGCGGGGCATGACCGACACGGGTGACGCAACACTGCGGCCCGAGTCGCCCTGGGGCATGGGTGTGTATCTTTACCGCTACGGCTCTTCCGCAGAGATGGACCGGGCCGCCGCGCTGGCCCAGGCGGCGG
>CAIJOU010000864.1 GCA_903822375.1 Candidatus Hydrogenedentota bacterium | reverse complement strand
CTGTCTGCAAACGCCCGGGACCAACGAAATGACCGTCACTTGGCACACCAACCGCGTGGGTGTCTCGAAGGTGCTGTACGGCAAGGACGCGCCGGATACACCGGCCGTGGCCAGCAAATACGGGCTCATCCCCAACGACTCCACCTGCCACGCCGTGCGCCTGACCGGACTCGAACCGGGCCAGCGTTACCAATACAAGTTGACCACCCGCGAGTTCAAAGGCTACGCGACGCCCTATCAGGTCAAGTACGGCGACACAATGGAAAGCGACACCTTCAGCTTCACCACGCTCGATCCGAACAAGGCCGCCTATTCGTTCCTTATGTGGAACGACATCCATGACGACTGCAGACGGCTGGAGGCCATGTTCGACGACGTGAAATGGGACGGTGTCGATTTCACCGTAATGAACGGCGATATCATCAGCGATTTCATCACCCCCGGACAGGCATTCCGCGGATTCTACGACGCCAGCGTCAGCCGCTTCGCCAAAACCTTGCCCATGGTCTTCGTGCGCGGCAACCATGAAACGCGCGGCCCCATGGCCCGCCGTCTCTCCGACTACTTCCCCGGCCGCGACGGCAAGCAGTACTGGTCCTTCGACCACGGCCCGGTCCATTACGTCGTGCTCGATTCGGGCGAAGACAAACCGGACGACAACAAGGAATATGCCGGGCTCGTCGATTTTACCCCCTACCGGGCGGAGCAGGCCGAATGGCTCAAGGCCGATCTCGCGAGCGATGCGGCGAAGCGCGCCAAGTTCCGCGTGGTCTTTTCCCATCAGCCCTCGGCCTACGACGGGCTGGACCACTATGGTGTGGAAGAAATCCGACGCCTCTGGGACCCCATCATCAACGCGGCCAACGTGCAACTCTGGCTCAGCGGCCACCTGCACGATTTCCGTCAGCGCGCCCCCAAAGAAGGCGGTGACAACGTCTACCACGCCATCATCAACCCCAAGGACGGCACCACCCGCGTGGATGTGACGCCGGAGGCGCTGCAGGTTACGGTGATTCAGAAGGGCGGCAAGGTCCTCACGGAATTGCGCATTCCAGCGGGGTGAGCTTCATCTTCGCGGCTTTGCACCTTTGCTGCTTCGCGTGAGCCTGTCCTTTATTCTTGGCTGATCTGCGCCAGTGTTTTCAGCAATCGCAGCGACTCGTTGAGCAGGTCTGCGTCCGACGCGAAGTCCCACAATAGTGCCGGCTGCTGGTTCTCCAGCGAGAAACGCGCCTCCTGGCCGAAGGCCCGCTTAAGGCGGGCCTGCATGCTGGGGTCGAGCGACTGGGCCGATTCGTACACAACGGTCAGGCGCTCGCGGGTGGCAACCAGGGCTTTCGCCCCCGCCTCGAGCCCGTAGACCCGCGCCTCCATCACGGAGAGCAGCCGTTGCACGGGCCTGGGCGGCGCGCCGAAACGGTCGCGCAGTTCGGCGCGCATCTCCTCGACGTCCTCCGCTGAACCGAGCGCCGCCAGGCGCCGGTACATGACCATTTTCTGCTGCGCCGTGGGGATGTACTCGTCGGGAATGAACGCGTCCACCGGCACGTCGAAGGGCGGCAACTGGCGGCGGCGCACGGCCTTGCCCTGCGCCTCGGCCACGGCCTCGGCGATCAGCTCGCGGTAGGTCTCGTAGCCCACGGCGGCGATGTGGCCCGTCTGGTCGGCGCCGAGCAGGTCGCCGGCGCCGCGTATTTCGAGATCGCGCATGGCGATGTGGAAACCCGAGCCGAGCGAGGAGAAATCCTCGAGCGCCTTGAGCCGCTGCTGGGCGTCCTCGCTGAGGGCGCGATCGCCCGGCACGAGCAGGTAGGCGAAGGCCCGGTGCTTGTAACGCCCGACACGGCCGCGGATCTGGTACAACTGGCTCAGCCCGAACTGGTCGGCGCGATCGACAATGATGGTGTTCGCGTTAGGAATGTCGATGCCGGAACCGATGATTGTCGTGCAGACCAGCACGTCGATCTCGCGGTTCACAAACGCGGCCATCACGTTCTCCAACTCGTGCTTTTCCATCTGGCCGTGGCCCACGCCGATGCGCGCGCGCGGCAGCATCTTGTGCAGGAAAGTGTGCACCTTGCCGATGGTCTGCACGCGGTTGTGCAGAAAGAACACCTGGCCCTGCCGCGACAGCTCGCGCTCGATGGCCTCGCGCACGAGGTTCTGCTCCCATGGCTCGATGCAGGTGTGGATGGGCAGGCGGTCGTTGGGCGCGGTGTTGATGACGCTCATGTCGCGCACGCCGATGAGCGACATGTGCAGCGTGCGCGGGATGGGCGTGGCCGACATGGTGAGGACGTCCACGTTGGTGCGCAGCCGCTTGAGCCGCTCCTTGTGCGCCACGCCAAAGCGCTGCTCCTCGTCAATGATGACCAGGCCGAGATCGCGGAAGCCCACGTCCTTGGACAGCAGCCGGTGCGTGCCGATGACAATGTCCACGCCGCCGTCGCGCAGCCGCGTGATCACGTCCTTCTGCTGCGACGGTGTGCGGAAGCGGTTGAGCACGTCCACTTTGATGGGGTAGTCCGCCAGGCGCTCGCGGAAGGTGTTGTAGTGCTGCTGGGCGAGCACGGTGGTCGGCGCGAGCAGGACCACCTGCTTGCCGTCCATGCAGGCCTTGAACGCGCCGCGCAGCGCCACCTCGGTTTTGCCGTAGCCCACGTCGCCGCAAAGCAGCCGGTCCATGGGCCGGGCCGACTCCATGTCGCGTTTCATCTCGGCGATGGCGCGCGCCTGGTCCGGCGTCTCCTCGTACTCGAAGGAATCCTCGAACTCGTGCTGCCAGGGCGTGTCGGGGCTGTAGGCATGGCCCCGCGCCGTCTCGCGCGACGCGTAGAGACGGATGAGCTGCTCCGTCATCTCGCGGACGGCCTTCTTGACCTTTTCGCGCGTCTTTGCCCAGGTCGCCCCGCCCAGCTTGTCCACCTTGGGCAGAGAACCCTCGCCGCCCAGGTATTTCTGCAACTGGTCAATGTGCGTGACGGGCAGATAAATCGTGTCGCCGCCGGCGTACTGGATGGCCATGAAATCGCCGGCCTTGCCGGGGAAACGGCGCAACCCGCAGTAGCGCCCGATGCCGTGCGTAAGGTGGACCACGTAGTCGCCCGTCTTCAGGTCGCTGAACTGGGTGATTCCCGTGCCCGCCTCGAAGCGGCGGCGCTTCCGCCGGACGTAGTGCCGGCCAAACATCTCGCTTTCGCTGAGCACCACCAGCCGGTCGGCCGTGGACACGAACCCGGCCCGCAAACGGCCCAGCCCCACGTTCAGGTCAAAGGCGTCCCGGCCCGGTTGATAGCCCTGCTCTTCGAGCAGTTCCAGCAGGCGCTTCCGCTCGCCCGTGTTCACGCAGTACAACTGCACCATGCTCTGGCTCAGTTCCCACTGGCGCAACTGCACCCAGAACTGGTCGATGTGCCCGCCGTAGTTCTCCACCGACTGGGTCTGCATCTTCAGGACGGTGGTGTCGTCGGTGGCACCGATTACCGACTGCGACAGGTCCAGCATGGTGAACGCGCCGATGCGGTGCCGGGCCTGGGGCCAGTCCATGTAGTAGTCTTTGCCCTGCGCCTGGGATGCGATGGCGACCGCCGCCGCCTCCTCCACCGCCAGCGGCTCATCCACCACCACCAGGGTGTTGGCGGGGAAATACTGGGTCAGCGGCGTGAGCTTGTGCTTGGCCCGAGCCGATTCGGAAAGCATGGCCTTCTCGGAGCGCGGCAGGATTTGCAGTTCATCCGCCGAGTCGATGCTGCGCTGCGTTTCGGGCTCAAAGCGCCGGATGGAGTCGACGGCGTCCCCGAAAAACTCCACGCGGTAGGGCAGCTCGCTGGAAATGGGGAACACATCGAGAATGCCGCCGCGCAGGCTGATCTCGCCGCGCTGCTCCACCATAACCTCGCGCACATAGCCCATCTTGACCAGTTTTTCCAGCAGCGCGTGCAGGTCGCATTCACTGCCAACCTTCAGCGTCACCGTGTCCTCGCGCAGACGGGAGGGCTCCACCACGTATTGTAGCAGCGCGCGTACGGGGCAGACCACGGCCATCCGCCGCCCGCCGTCAAAAGCGGCCATCACGCGTTTGAGCGTGTTCATGCGTTCGGCGACGATGTCGTCCGCGGGGGCCATCGTGTCGGTCGGCAGCACCTCCCATGCGGGGAAGAGCGCGCAGCGGTCCTCGCCGAGAAAGGTGGAAAGGTCATCGTATACCGCTTCCGATTCCATGCGGCCCGGCGTCACCACCAGCAGCGGCGCGGCCAGCGCCTCGGCCGTCTGCACCGCAATCAGGCTCTTGCACGAACCCCATGCCCCGGCCACCGCGGTCCGGTGCTCTTTGGCGCGCAGCGCCTGCACAACCTTGTCGACCAGCGTCAGTTTCGGAAGATTTATCGCCATGTCGCCTTTCCCGGAAACGCAAGAAGATACGGCAACGCCGCCGGGATGCCCCTGGAGGGGGGAATCCCGGCGGAGTTGGCAAAATTAAGCTATCATCAGATTATACTTCGTACAAAGCCGAAGGATGAAACCGCCTATCGCCACTGCACCGGCGCGGGCTTTCGATCCGGCCATTGGCTGAACGCGAATTTCGAGTAGCCGATGGCCATGCCGCCGTAGACGCGGTGCCCTTTGGGCATCCCAGCCAGCGCCGGAAACCGCACGCCGCGGGCACAGGCCGCCACCACAAAGCCGGTATAAAAACTGGCCAATCCCAGCGTCTCGCACATCAGCGTTGCGTTCTGCACGGCCAACTGTGCGCTCTGGTCGGGCTTCCTTATGGTGGGATCGGCGTGGAAAAACAGCACACAGGGTGCGCCGCGCAACACCATGTCTTTGCCTTCCAGGGCCGCCTGGGCCACTCCTTCGAAACTCCCCACCATGCCCCAGGCACCCCGTACCCCGTTCGGGTCCAGCAACCCAAAAAGTCTCCGCTTCACGGGATTCCGCAGGGCCTTTGCTGTATGCCCGAGAAATGCCGCCGTCATATCCACAATCTGCTTCAGTTCGGCGCTGTCCTGAACCACGATATACTGCGTGCCCTGGTCGTTGTGCGCCGTCGGCGCCAGCCGCGCCGCCTCGATCACCTTTTCGAGCAAATCCTTCGGCACGGGCTTCTTGTGAAACACCCGCGCCGAACGCCGCGCGCGGAAGAGTTCCATCAGCGCCTCCGAGCCGGGCAGGATTTCTTTCGCAATGGGCCGCACAGTGCCCGGCGGGAAGTCCGAATGGGCTATGGCACCCGATGTGCACAGGGCAACGCAATGCCCGCAGACGATGCAGGATTCGGCCCGAACCGCGGCGGGGACGCTCCCCTTCTTTTCGGAGGCAAACACCTCCGCGGGACATTCTTCCACGCAGGCGTTGCAGTGTCTGCATCGGGCCGGGTCAACGGTGATATTCGGCATGGTGTCTCCAAAGTTTGGCGGTCTTGCCGCTTGCGGTCAATTGTTTCCGGCGGCCGACAGCGTGCGGCACATGGCATGGAGGAGCCGGTTGTCCTTGTCGCCGTGATACTCCCAGAACATGGCGCCCGCCAGACCCCGCTGCCGCACGTACACGCACTTGGCCGCAATGGATTCTTCGTCATCGTATGTGATGAACGTCTGCCTGCCCGCATTCCACAGATAGGGCGCCTGTGCCTGCGCATCCCAATGGCGGACATAGCCGTTCTTTCCGATATATCCGTCCACCAGCTTCGCATACGACACGCTTAACGCCTTCGACGTCTTGTTGTCCACCGGCGCAAAGAGTCCCGTGCCTCCCGCAACCACCCCGCCTTCCCAACCCTTGCCGAAGAAGGCGCATCCCAGCACAATCTTTTGCCGGGGAATGCCGGCGGCAATGTGGTTCTCCACAGCGTTCACGGCCGAGTTTCCACCGTTCTTGTCGGCGGCGGACTGCCAGAGGTTGGTGTGGTGCCCCGTGAATCTCGTGCCAAACCCGCAGAAATCATAGGTCATGATGTTGACGTAGTCCGCGTATTGCGCGATCTTCACGGGCTCGGTCCGCATCAGGTAGAGCTTGAACGCGCCCGTGGCCACCGTCAACTGGAGGCGCTGTCCGGACCGTTCCGCATCCAAGTGTGCGCGAAGGTCCTTTAGCAACAGCGTGAAGTTCGTTTTGTCCTCGGCGCGGAAGATATTCCCGGCACCCCGGTTTCCCGGATACTCCCAGTCGAGATCCAGACCGTCGAGCCGGTGCTGCCTCACGATGGCAAGGGCGGTCTCGCAGAACTGCCTGCGCGACTGCGCGGTGAGCGCCGCGTTGGAAAAATACTTGGACCATCCCCAACCACCAATCGAAAGCAGAATCTTCAACTGCGGACTCCTGCGCTTGAGCGCCGTCAGCTTGTCCAGATTCGCCGCATCGCTGTCACTTTCAAGATGAACCGTTCCGTCCTCGTGCACATTGGCGAAGGCATAGCAGACGTGGGTGAGGAGGTTCACGGGCATGTCCGCGGGCACCTCTCCCCCCATGAAGTAGGCCATGACCACCTTTCTGTGATCCTGATAGGGCGCGCGCGTTTCGGAAACGGTGGCGCACCCTGACAGAATCAGGGTCATTGCCGCCACGGTTAGGACTGTCTTATTCATTCTGCCCCACATTTTCCCTGCCGCAAGTCAATCCGTTCAACCCTGCGCCTTGTTCTTCACCGGTTCGGGCTTGCCCATGGTTTTGAAATTCACAACGACTTTGGGCGCGGGCTCGCCCTGAAATTCACAGTCAAAACCGATCTCGTGCCTGCCCGAGCCAAGCTTCGGCGGTTCCGCCGCCACCTTGACCGACTTGACCTGGTTGCCTTTCGCGTCATACACACGCGCGGTGCCGTCACCTTCGCACAGGAGTGTCTGCCCCGCCTTCACCTCCACCTCAACGGCAAGCGTGGCCGATTTGTCGATCTCAAAAGTGGGATTCAGAATGGAACCACTGTCGCCCGGAACCCGCAGTTTGAACTGAAGTGTTTGGCTGTCGTCCGGATTCACAAATTCCCACTGGGCCCCCGTGGGTTCGCCCGGCTGGCGCTGAATCTGTTCATGGGTGAACTCGTCAGAATCATGGAACGGATACAGGTTCCATCCGCCGTCGGCAACCTTCTCCAAATGGAATTCGGACTTGGGATTCTTCATGCGTTCGCACTGCCCGTCGGAGAAGGCGCCGCTGCGACGCGCCTCTTCCCACTCCCGAATCGCGTCCAGCAGTGTTCCCGTGTCGGGGTTCTTGCGCAAATCGTCCGGGCTCGACTGCAGTGCAAAGCCCGCGTCCATGCCGGCAGAGCGCGCCAGCATCCACTCCACATCGGACAGGCTCGTGGTCCGTTTCAGCAGGTACCAGCCCAGCATCTTGGGCAGATAGTTCCGCTCGAGAAAGGCCTGGTTGTTGATGCGGTATTCCTGCATGCTGTCGCGGAATCCGCCGTACCACGGTTCGCCCCAGTTGCAGTAGCTGTTGATGTGCCAGTAGAAATGCGCCGAATTGCTTGTGCCGTTCAGCACGGTGCCCGTGAGATTGTCATAGAAGTCTTTGGCGAAAAGGTTAATCGCGTAGCTTCCCTGCCCCGACGCAAGGCAACCCTCGTGCCCGTCAAAATCCATCTGGCCCAGACCGGTCTCATTGAAGCGCGCGGCCATGTTTCGGGCGATCTCGCGCTGCAGGTCCAGGTTCGGAAAGAACACCTTGTAGGGATGGTCCAGCAGTTTCCCCACCGCATCGCCCCGCCGGTGTGCGGCGGCTTTCGTCGAAAAAGCGCCCCGTTTGCAGTCCAGCAGTTTCCACGGTTCGGCGGCGGAAACCGCACGATACCGGATGAGTTCGGTGTCAATGACGACCGTGTGCATCCAGTTCGCTTTTTCGTTGGCGAAGTACTCCGGCGATGCCACGGGAATCTCCGTAATCTCGGCGTCGATATCCCCCCGTCAACACGCTGCTCCCGGTCTTGGCCAGCCGTGGGTCGGGGATCGGCGTGACATAGGCGTCGTTGGTCTGGATGAAATTCGACAGCGTGTGCGCACCCAGCGGAATCCCCAGCGCCTTCCCCTTCTCAACGCAGGCCTTCAGCCCCGCCACGCCGTTGGGAAAGTACTTCGGGTTCAGTTCGTAATGGCCCCAGCTCTTGAACGGACCGCCGTGATACAGCGACATCAGGTTGGCGCGCTTGACGTAGCCGAGCATCTCGTCGATGTCGGCCTCGTTGTATTCGGCAATGAGATAGGACCGACCCCGGTTGGGGGAAAGCTTCTGCCAAACGCCGTCGGCCATGGGATGCGGCAACCCTTCAGCCACCTCTATCTGGCCGATGGTTTCGAGCACCTGCGCCTCCGCACAGCCAAACAGGGCGATCTTTGTCCCCACAACCGTCTCCCCCGGCATCGGCGGCACGGGCATGTTGGGAAACGACCCGTTCCATGCGTCCACATTGCGCGGTTTGGACCGGTCCATGCACCAGGCCTGCAGAACGCTGCCCCAGGGCTTTGCCAGCGCAGCCTGCCCCCTGGACTGGTCAATACCCTCCTCGTTTTCGGGATAACCGCCCAGCGTCTTTACGTTCAGCGACTGGATGCCGACGGCATACTCCCCATCGCGCACAACGCCCACCGTTTCCCCAACGGTCTTGTTGATTATGGTCGGATAGGGCCCCCAGACCACGAGGCCGACCACCGCTTCGGGCTCGCACCGGGTCAGTTCGAATGTGACGTGCGTCTCCTTTTCCGTTACGCCCACGTCTATGGAGACACCACTCTTCTCATACTTTAGCCGGATGGATTTTGGGTCTTTGAGAAAAGTCGCCGATGTTGGCTCTTCGAACTGCCCGCCCACCTTGACCGCCAGCAGCGGCGCGGACTGATTGGGTGCAAGACAGTCGCGCTGGTCGCCGCGAAGGCCGGTGACCTGCCCATGGGCATCCACCTGTATCTTGAGCCCCTTGGAGGAAAACACACCCTGCGCATGGGCAGCCAACCCGAACGTTGCAAAACAAAGCATGCAGACCGAGAGGACGGCGGAAAAGGGTTTCATTAGACAGTTCCTGCGGCATCCAAAGAAGTACTGTTCCTGCATAAGACCGCGTCTTCCGCCCGTCCACACCCTTTGCCCAGACCTCAAGGACGGGTCATGAGCAAATGTGGCGCGGGTCGATGGCGCGGTTTACCCGCGATCGATCAGCGCCTCGCGCTCCGGACCGACGGAGACGTAACGGATCGGGCAGTCGATCAATTCTTCGATCTTCTCGACATAGGTCCGCGCCGCGTCGGGCAGGTCGGAGAATTTGCGCACGCCGCTGATGTCCTCGCTCCAGCCCGGCAGTTCCACATACACCGGCTTGGCCTCTTCGAGGACCGGATTGAGCGGGAACCGGTCGAATTTTTCGCCGTTCAGTTCGTACTGCGTGCAAATCTTGAGCGTCTTCTGCCCGCTCAGGCTGTCCAGCTTGGTCAGCGCCACTTCCGTCGCGCCCTGCGCCCAGCAGCCGTAGCGGGTGGCCAGCGCGTCAAAGTGGCCGATGGTGCGGGGGCGGCCCGTCGCCGCGCCGTATTCCTTGGCCGACTGGCGCAGCGCGTCGGCAATGTCCTTTTCCATCAGCGTAACAAAGGGCCCCTCGCCCACGCAGGTCGAAAACGCCTTGACCACGGCCACCACCCGGTTCAGCGCATGGCCGAACAGGCCGCCGCCGATGGGGGCGTAGGAGGCCAGCGTGCAGGACGAGGTGGTAAATGGGTAAATGCCGAAGTTCAGGTCGCGCAGCGTGCCCAACTGGGCCTCAAACAAGATCTTCTTGCCGGCCTTGGCGCCCGCGTCAAGCAGCACCGACGTGTCGCAGATGAGGTCGCGCAGTTTGCCGCCCCACGTCTCCGCCCATTCAAGCATCTGCTCAAAGGTGAATGCGGTGCCGTGCCCGTAGACCTTCTCGGCCTCCAGCAGTTTCCAGTTGCAGATCTGTTCCAGCCGCGCGCGCAGCCGGCCCGGATACAGCACCTCGCCGATTTGAAGGGCTTTCTTGACGGTGCGATCGCCGTAGGCCGGCGCGATGCCGCGCCGAGTGGAGCCGTAGGCGTTCTTGCCCAGCCGTTCCTCTTCCCATCCGTCGGCCATCTTGTTGAAGGGGAAACAGATGGTTGCGCGGTCCGAGATGCGAATGTTGGGGTGGATGCCGCGCGCCTTGAGTTCATCGATCTCCGTGGCCAGCGCCTCCAGATCGATAACCATGCCCGGGCCGAGAATGTTCACCACGTTCGGATTGAACACGCCCGACGGCAGCAGGTGCAGTTTGAACTCGCCGAACTCGTTCACCACGGTGTGGCCGGCGTTGTTTCCACCCTGGTACCGCACCACGAAATCCGCGTCCTGGGCAAGGTAGTCGACCATGCGGCCCTTGCCCTCGTCGCCCCAGTTTGCTCCCACTACCACTTCGATGCTCATAGTCCGTCCTCGGTGCCCCGTGCCGGACGCGCCGGCGCTTCGGGAAAAAACGCCCTGAAAATGAAACTGGCGGCCCGCCGCGCGGGCGGTCCGCCAGAAGAAGACCTGTTTCGTTCCGACTAGCGGGAATAGAAACCGATAATGCTGTTCGTGTCCACCTGGTACGGAATCGTGGCCGCGTTGGGCGTCGCCACCATCCGGCCCTCGAAAGACTTGGCCGGCCGATCCAGGAACTCGGGGATCTGCATGGGCGGATATTCGGCGCCCTCGGCAATCATCGGGATCTTGCGGCTCTTTTCGCGAACCGAAATCACCATGCCCGGCTTGACCTGGAAGGAGGGGATGTTCACCTTCTGCCCGTCAACCAGCATGTGGCAGTGCGAAACGAGCTGGCGGGCGGCGAAGATGGTCGGGGCAAAGCCCAGACGCCACACCACGCAGTCCAAACGCGACTCCAGCAGCATCATCAGGTTGGTGCCCGTGTTGCCGCCCATGCGCCGCGCCCGGTCAAAGGTCTTGCGCATTTGGCGTTCCATGATCGCGCCGTAGTGCATGCGCAGCTTCTGCTTTTCCAGCAACTGCGTGCCGTACACCGACATCTTGCGGCGTGCATTCTCGCCGTGCTGACCCGCAGGATAGGGCCGCTTTTGCGCGGGACTGTCCGACCTGCCCCAGATGCACTTGCCAATGCGGCGGCTCAACTTGTGCTTCGGTCCCAGATACCTGGCCATAGATTACCTTCTGTCCTTCCTGACGGCGGCAGCGTACCATTACGTCCGCCCGTGGTTGCCTAAAGAACCTGCGCGTCGCGCACCCGCCCGGACACACGTATTCCCCGCATCCGAGACAGGGCGGGTATATTACCCATTGCCCACCCACTGTGTCAAATTGTTTTTCTCGGGACAACCCGCCAAGGACCGATCAGCCCTGCCCCTTCTCCTTGATCCACCGCCTGCGGCGACATTCTGCCAGGGCAATGCCGGCGCTCACGGAGGCGTTCAGGCTGGTGATCTCGCCCACCAGCGGGATAGAGACGGCGAAGTCGCATTTCTCGCGGACTAGCCGCCGGATCCCCTCGCCCTCGTTGCCCACCACCAGCGCAATGCGCCCGGAAAGGTCGGCGTCCCAGAGGGTTTTGTCGGCATCGGCGTCGAGTGCCGCCACCCAGAATCCGGCCTTCTTGAGTGTCTCAATGGCCCGGGCCAGATTGGTCACGCGGATCAGGTTGAGCCAATCCATCGCGCCCGCGGCCGCTTTCACCGCCGTGGGCGACAACGGCGCAGAACGGTCCTTGGCGAAGATCAATCCCGCCGCGCCGCAGGCCGCGGCCGACCGCGCAATCGCGCCAAAATTGTGCGGGTCCTCCACACTGTCGAGAATGATCACGAACGCGTCGGCGGCCAGGTCCCCCTCCAGCAGGTCCTCAAGGTCCAATACCGGGGCCAGTTCTGTTTCGAGCACGACTCCCTGATGAATGCCGGCTTGCGTCATGCGGTCCAGTGCAAACCGGTCCACATGCTCCACCGGCACGCCCTTTGCCGCGGCCAGCACCTCTTCGATGCCGTGGGCGGTGACCTGCACGAAAAGGCGCGACGGCCTGCGCCGACCCGCCTTCAGACATTCCAGAACGGGTATGCGCCCGTACACAATCTCTTTTGCGCCGCTCACTGTAGGTTGTTCACTTCCTTGAGTTTGGTCGCCCGTGCTGCGAGCACGTCCCGGTTGGGAATGCGATCGTCAAATTGTTTCGCGTCAATGTCGGTCAGGTTGCGCAGGATATTGTAGCTCTCCTGCATGCGATCCATCTTCTCCAGGCATTTCGCGATGCGGTACAGATTGTAGTAGTAGTTCGCGCCGTTGGTGCCGTAGCGCTGAATCGCCAGGTTCATAACGGTCGCCGCCCGCTCGTAGCGCAGCAGGACAAAGAGATAGCCCCCCACATGGGTCAGGCCGGCCTCATCGGCCTTGTCCCGCGCCACATCCTGTCCGGGCGCGGCCTTGGTGCATTTGTCCACCATGAAATTCACGCCCCCGCTGGTGGCAAGCCAGCCGATGGCAACCACCACAAGGATAATCGCCGGCCATTTGAGTCCGCTGAGGTCCATGACGCTCTCCCTTGATCGGTCCCTGCCCGCAAACAACATCCCACAACGGTACGGCCCAGGCATTGCTTCTTAGAAGCCGACAAAGCCCCGGACCATCCGTGTCAGCCCCGACAAAACAGGCACTTCGAACATGCTGCATACAACCCCCAGGACAAACAGCGCCGCGGCAAGCACCACAACTCGGCCGACCATTTTGCGAAGGGTGCGCGTGAACCCTCCCCCGCGCTTCCCGGCCAGTTCGCAACCCTGCGCGTCCCTGGTGAATTGCTCATGCTTTTCGCGGCATTCAAACGAACAGAACCTGCCCGTCGGCCCCGCAACCACGCATCCGTTGCACACGGGGGTGGCGCATTGGCGGCACCGCGCAATGGCCTCAATGCCCGGATGGTTGATGCATCCCGTGGGCAGTTGCTGCGGCATAAGGCACCTCTTTCGTGTTGGAACTCCCCGTAATATGGGAAGAACTCATTGCGGATTTAATGTAGCACATCCTGCAACTTATTGAAAGACGCCCCAGAAAATGTGGGGCGGAAGAATATGGAACTACCGCCCCCGCCTGTCATTCCCTGGCCCGACAGCCGAGGCGGCTGTCCCAT
>CAIJOU010000863.1 GCA_903822375.1 Candidatus Hydrogenedentota bacterium | reverse complement strand
GCAGCGTTGACGCCCACCGCGGAACCTGCTAAAGTGGGGTAGGGCGGGCGCAGGCCCGCCGGTCAACACCATCTTAAATTGCCCCGGTACCTGTCGAAGGATGGGGGTAACCTCACAGGGCAGGCCCCAGCCGTTTCCATATTGCGGCGCTATCGGCGAGGTCCCCGACGGCCACAAGGTCGGCTGCATCTCCCTTCTCGGGAAGGTCCAGTAAGTCCGTGTCAATACGCCTGTGTGTCCGAGCCAACCGTCCTGCTAATATGTCCATGGCATCCGCACCGACCTTGTCATTGTCTGGCCAAAGGACCACATCTACCCCGTCTAGCGGCACAAGGTCTACCGACGCGGCGGCGAGGGCGCCCGGAAGACCCACGGCCGACACGCCCAGGCTATGCAGTGCCGCAGCGCTTTTCTCACCTTCAACCATCAATACAGGTTCACCTTCTCGGATAGATTCAACCCCATACAACGGTACGGGGTGTTTGTCCAGACCAAAGGCCCATTCGTCATTGGCGCGAGCACGAAAGTACAACATGGTTTTTTCGCCATTCGCACGGTCATACCGCACCTTCAGTAGCTGCGGACGCTCACCAGCGGCTGGAAACAGCCACCCACCGGCAAGCACAGCACAAGTGTAAGTCTGTGGAACTTCAGAAGGGCAGTCGGCGGCGGCAAGGTCACAGAAGTGTAGGTTCGTGTTCATTGAAAATCCCTCAGCGTTTTGAGAGCGACGGCGAATGTCATCCCGTCGCGGTTTTGCAGCAAAGTCAGGCCATCACCAGAGACGCCACAGGCCATGCATTTGTACTGACCAGTCTCGACGTTGACTCTTAGAGACGGATGTCGGTCAGGATGGAACGGGCACAGCGCGTCACGCCAAGGCCCACGGCCTTTGAGCGGGCCAAGCTGAGACGTGTAGAACACTTCCCAGTTTGCGCTGGCCTTGACGGTGTCGGCATCCAGCCGTGGCTGTTGAGTCAGTTGCGGTCGGCGATACTGGCTTGGGCGAAAGGCCACCATCTTCTTGCGGAATAGGGGTGAGTGTCCGGTCATATCGCCATCTCCTTATACTTGGCCTTGTTCGGCGTGTCGCCAAGGCTCACGTTAGCGTTCACATCTGTGGTAGACTGATTTGTCAGTGAGTTTTTGCCCTTCGGTTCCGCTCCAACGGTCCGGGGGCATTTTTCGTTTAGGTTCACTTCTGGTCCTCCTTTTTGCTTTTGACCAGTCCTGCTTGGACCGTGCGTTTCACGTCGGCCCACACGGCGCGGATATCTTCGAGATACCCCGCAAGCGTTTCCGCGCCCTTGTCGTCCGCCAATAGCCCAATTACGCTGTGTAGGGCGTGCTCAAGGCTCCCGTGGTGCGAAACCGGGATAAGGCGCGTCTGGCCGGATTTCTTGCTCTGACCGCCCTGTACACGTTTCCGCGAAACGGTCCAGCACACATCGTCGGGATGCGTGATTGTGTGGCTACCGAGATCGAAGGTCATGGTCATGATCATCCCCTCCCCAGGGCGGTAGCCCCGCGCAGATCTGGGCAATTTTGGTCTATCCAGTTTTGGAGCACATCTGACCGCCACCTACAAGCTCCGCCGATGGTCACACTCATCGGAATCCGGCCTGCGTCACGCCAATTCCAGCACGTACGAACTGAAATGTTAAGTATGCGGCCCAAGTCTTTCACGGTAAGCAGCGTGGTTTCCATTTCGCAGACTCCATGCGGCCCAGGATTCGGGTCCGCCTTTACACCGCATCTCACGGTTTCCGCGCATTGCGGTTGCCGTTGTTTGCAGTAGTATCGGAAGTCTGCGCATGTATGGCTACGAACTAATACGCAAGGTTCAATTAGTTCGAAGTGGCATGTTTCGCCCTGAATTGACGGGGGTATCTATGTCACTGTGCGGAAGGATGGTAATTAATTGGCGGGTTAGCGGGAGTATTTTGAGCGATTCTTGCAGTGCTCAAGAAACCCTTTACGCGAATACGTATCGCACTTACGGCCGTATGCAGCCCGCCCTCTTGCAAGGGCTGCGTTGACCTCTTTGACATCAATATTCAGTCGGCCCGCTATATCACGGGGCATGGTGTCTCCACGGCTATAAATCCTCAAGACTGCATTCTCGGTTTCACGGTCTATCTTCGGGTCTGGCTTTGGTCCGGGCTTGCGCCGTCGTTTCCTTGGTGGCGTCCGCGCGTCTTCCTTGGTATTCCCTTGTTGGACGTCCGTTGACGGGGGCATGGGTGTTTGTTCGGAACACCTCGCAGGCTCCACGTCCATACCAAGTGTCACCAGAATAGCTCGTAGCCGGGCACCAACCGCCTCATTCCATCCATGCGTGTAATTGCGAAGTACGTCCTCATCAGGTGTCGCCGGAGGTTCTAACTCTTTTGGGTATATGCAGTCTGGTAGGGGCAGGTCCTTATTCTCAATATCCACCAATTGAGCCATTCCTTTTTCGGTCAGGGGAATGCCGTGAAACGCAGCCCAAGCCACTAAGACGTGGGGATCGCAGTCAGTGGAAAACGTTCCGGGTAATGAGTCGAACCGTAACCGCGGCCACAAGATTGCGTCGTAAAGTTTGTGTGCGGTATTACGACACCGCCAGGCATGGTCTTTGTCATTTCCAAGTAGCTCTGGGGAGTTCATTATGCCCGTTTTCAGGCTTCCGTGACTTGCATATTCGAAATGATCTCCAAAGCGTTCGTCGTAGCCTTCCGCACACATTAGAACCGCAATAATAGGGTCGCCATACTCGGGCGGAATGGCAAGGCAATCGTGGGCTGTTTGCAGTTGCTGAACGCCAAACCATCCCCGTTTTCTGTAAAGCCTCTGTCGAATAGAATCTGGATCCCTGTAATAGACAATCCAACGGCTCTGTTGCAAAGGGAACTTAGGGTGAAAGAACTCATACATTTTGGCATGCATTCCTATGTATTTCCGGCCATTCAGCCACAAAGATACGGCCTGTTTCGCACTTGGGGCTCTGCCGGGAAGCCAGACCCGGCGGCTCATGGGGGAGTCTATCAGTCAGTTGCCTCCAAAGCCAGTTGCGTGCACCAACCAGGGTCAGTACGTCATAGAAAAGCTTGCGACACTGCCGCATGTCACCTCTCTCTTGGCCGAGGGTGACGTCTACGCCGAGGACTGGGAAGACGCCGGATGAAACGGGGTGTCTGAAGGACCACAAAGCAGCCATGGTTCCTCTGCATTGCCGATTGGAACCCAAAAGTTGAACCGAGATACACAAAACGTTTCCTTATTCTTCTGCACTGACTGCAATGTTGGACGTGCTTGGTCTGGCAGTTATTCCTCTTTCCCGCCGGACTGAGCTATACTGCATTCTAGAGTGCGGGAGATGCGAAGCATGAATCATCAGGTTCTCCCCTCCCGAGGTTATCTAATTGAGCTTTGACACGTCCATGAAAACTGTACAGTCCATCCTGAACACGCTTCATCAGCCCGTGGTGGTCTTGGACGGGATGCTGCGGCCGCGGATTGCCAATCCCGCGCTGTACCAGGCGCTTGAGTGTGCGCCGACCGATCCAGGGGAAGACTTTATTGAAGCGTTTGTCTCGGGGGAGGTCTGTACGCCGCCATTGCGGGCGATTCTCAAGCCCGTTGTCCTGAACGGACAGGAAGTGGTGGGAGCCGAGGTCCTGTGCACGTTGCGGACGGGAAGGCGCATCCTTCTCCTGGTGAACGCCCAACGAATTCGCGCTGCGGGTCTGCCTGAGATGATTCTCGTCGAACCGCGGGACATCACCGAAGAGAAGGATGCGGAACTGCGTATCCAGGAGTTGAACGACGCGCTGGAAGCGCGTGCGGTCACCGTGGAGGCGGCGAACAAAGAACTTGAGTCCTACAGCCATTCCGTGTCGCACGACCTCCGGACGCCCCTGCGCTTTGTGAACATGATTGCGCTTTTGCTTCTTCATGAGCCCGGGGCACAGCTTTCCAAGAACGCCGCGGAGCAGGTGAACATGATCCTGCAGGCCACAGGCGAAATGGCGCAACTAATTGAGAGACTGCTCGTGTTCTCTCAGGCAAGCCGTGTGGCGCTGAAAAAACGCCGTATGGACCTGCGCAGGCTGTTTCAGGAAGTGGTGAAGGAACTGCAGCACGCACAGGAAGGGTTCGTCGTTGAGATCATCCTTGAAGACCTGACCCTGTGCCAGGGTGACCGGACACTCCTGAAGGAGGTCGTGGCGAACCTGCTGACCAATGCCCTCAAGTTCACGCGGCGGCGTGAAAGCGCGCGGATTACGGTCGGTTGCATGGAGACGGACGGTGAAACCGTTTATTTTGTCCGGGACAATGGCGTGGGCTTTGACATGAACGACGCGGAACTGATGTTCGTTCCATTCAACCGCCTTCGCAAGTCGGCCGGCTTTGAGGGGACCGGGATTGGTCTGGCGCTCGTCAGGCGCATCATAGAGCGGCACGGCGGCCGGATATGGGCGGAAGGCGAAATCGACAAGGGGGCAACGTTCTATTTCACCTTGGGCACTGAAGCCCTTTGATATTCAGGAACTTGGCGCGCGGATTGAGGCGATTCTGCGCAGAACCGGGCAAGAGTCGCCGGGGGAGCGGGTGCTGAGTTTTCGTCGTTTGCGGCTGGATCCCGGCGAACGGCGCGTCTGGAAGGATGGCGAGCCCGTTGAACTGACCGGGATTGAGTTTGACATATTCTATGCGCTGGCCCGGCGCCCCGAACACCTATTCACCCGCGAAAAGTTCGGTGAGCATGCATGGAAAGACAACAGTATCTGTGCGACGAAAGCGGTGGACGTCCATATCGGGCATATCCGGAAGAAGGTTGAGGACAACCCGGGCCGTCCCGTCTTTATAATCACCCTGCGCGGAACCGGTTACCGGTTCGAGGACGCCTCGGCATAAAACGGGGTTTCCAAGCCCAGGCCGCATCCCCCGATCCAAAAGCCCGTGCCGACAGGCGCATGAGGCTATCCTGCAGGGCGTCATGCCGTCGGCGTGGGCGGGACAGGGGTATGCGTTAACACATGCCTGATTGCCGCAACT
>CAIJOU010000862.1 GCA_903822375.1 Candidatus Hydrogenedentota bacterium | reverse complement strand
GGAAACGCTCCACCATGTTGCGCCCGTTCCGGGATCCCCCTGGAAATTCGATGTGCCCGATTTGTACACATATCCAGGATCCGACTGAAAAGAAAACCCGTACCATGGAGCCTTAATCACGGACGGTAGCGGGACAGGCAGTACTGCATATGAACTGTCAAGGAAAATGCAGGGACCGCCGTCTACCACAGTGGTGCCCTGTCCGTTTTCCACGTCCACCCCAAATACGAGGGTTTGGGTGTTGGTCGATCCGGACGAGGAGCCCAAGCTTGGCGCGAGCCCGTACGTGTTTAAGAACGTGCCGGGCAAGGTGAGCAAGACGTTCTTTCCGCAAACACTGTATGCCTTGCTGTGGCGGTACAGGCCGCCGAGTTCATAGTATCCGGCCTCGAAAGCGTACCAGCCGTTGATATATTGTGGTATTGTCTGTTTAGTGCTCCCGTCAGGGTTCTTAATTACGATCGGTTTTGCCTCGGCCGAGACGGCGAGATTGGCATTTGCCGGGCCGGTAATCTTCTTGTATGAGTAATTCACGCCGAGAGTGCCTGTGGGAATGGTCACGTTGTCCTCATGGACATAACCGGCGTATTTGCCCACGGGAATGACTTGTGCGTCTATGTTCGTGACGTCCAGCCAAAGTTCACCGTAGGGCACAGTAAGGGGACTTATGCGCGTATCATTCGAACTCTGACCCGTATCGCGGCTGTTGAAGAACTGGACTCTTGGCGCAATACAGCCGTCCATCAATGATCCAGGAATGGACCAGCACAAGAATGGCATCGCGCTTTTTGCTTCAAGCGTTATTTCCTTCCCGCGCGGAACATCGAATGACAGGCCCACGGGTATGACATGCCCGGTCTGCCCGTGGTATGGTCCCACTGGACAAGTTCCAGCATATTCTGCAGAAACAATGCTCGCGCCGGTCCACCAGTCTTCCAACCATACCGATTGGTTGCCAATACAAGATCCATTCCAGCACTCACAATCGGAATTGGGGGCCTGTTGGGGTCCTCCATTATCCGCAGAATCAACCACTGTTTGAGCGTACTCCTGCGCCAGACCCCCCGGCATACTTCCCGGCCCCGCATTGCCATTGATGTTCTCCCATTCCTCCAGATTGTATACGCCGTCACCGTCGGCGTCGCCATTGGCGCTCAGCCACCGCTTGGCGGTGATGTCGAAGGCGGCCAGCTCCAAGGTCATCCCCGTGGCGTGCTGCACAATGCTGTTCGCGACAGCACGATGCCCCTCGGTGCCCATGGTCAACAACGCTGTGACTGCGGCGGCGGTTGTTCCATTGAGCGCCGCGCCCCCCGGTTGCTGCACAAGTGCCTGATGATTTGCCGCAAATACACGCCACACCTCCCGGTGCCGCACCCCTCCCGATTTGCCCAAATCCAGGCCCGTGTCCGCAAGGACCGCCTGCAGGAGGGTAAACTCGGCATAGTCGGGAACACCATCCGGCTGCGGATTGTAGCTGAAGTCCTCAAGCACCTGATAATCGCCCGTGTCAAAGGCAAGCGTGCTGTAGTTCGAATACGGGGCTATTCCATAGATGTCCAGCGTTTGGCCAACCGCCTGGGCCAGGGTATCTACATATTGCCGAAGCGGCGTCTTGTCAAACACGGCCGTGACCCCATAATCAGCGGCCAGCAGCAGTGTCTTGGTTGGATTGGTGTCTCTCTGGTTTGTCGGTAGCACTTGGTCAATAACGAACTGGGGAAGGCTGCCGGAGAATCCTGTGGATCCCCCGCGCCAGAATTGGAACGACCAGTCTTCTGCAGCGGCGCCCTTTACCGTCAGTGAGGCGAACTCGGCTGCGGTCATGCTGCTTTCGGGTCGGGCGACCGGATTGCCGGAGGCGTCGGCCTGCCACCAACTGGTGGGCCTGTACTTGGGCAGGTAGTACGTGCCGGGAACGGGGCTGGTCGTGCCCTCGCCCTCCTTGGCGACAGTCACCTTCACGGTCGGCGGCGCGCCGGGTAGCGTGGCATAGTTCTGCACATCAGGAAGCTTACCCGTCTGGTACGGCGTCGCGATTCCGAGGGCGAGGTCCATCCATCCGCTCCACGTTGCCTGGCTCGACAGCGCGAAGACGCACTGGTTTCGGAGATACCAGTCGGCAAAGAGCCATTCGTCGGCATTGGAGTAGCCGTCCCCGTCAAAATCGCCGCCGGCCGTGACGGCCGTCGCCAGCCCGGCGTAGTTGGCGCCCTGCGGCCACAGTCCGGTGGGCTTCACCATGAGCACGGACCCCAGCCCGGTCTTGGCCTTGAACTGGAATAGAAAGTAGTAGATGTCAAAGGAATTCTGGGAGAGGATGGCACCTGCCGCCATGGTGCTGATCACGCCGACGGGCGGGCGTTTGTACCCCGGCGCGCGCGCCTCCAGGTCGGTGAACCAGGCGTGCAGCAGCTCCAGATTGTGGGCGTACACGGCGGACAGGTCGCCGTACCACTGCGTGCTGCCGTC
>CAIJOU010000861.1 GCA_903822375.1 Candidatus Hydrogenedentota bacterium | reverse complement strand
TGCTCCATGGCAAACATCTTCCCCGTCCGGCCGAAGCCCGACATCACCTCGTCGGCAATCAGCAGGATGCCCCACTTGTCGCAGACCCCGCGCAGCAACGGGAAGTACTCTTTGGGGGGGACGATGATACCGTTGGCACCGGTCACCGGCTCGGCGATAATCGCCGCGAACTTCTCCCCGCCGCCCTCCAGCTCGATGACCTCATCAATGTACTTCACGCATCGCATGCCGCAGTCCGGGTACTTCTGGCCGAACATGCAGCGGTAGCAGTAGGGCTGCGGCACCCGCGTCACATCGCCGGCGCCGGACTCCTGCGGCCAGTTTCGAAAGTCGCCCACGGACACGCCCATCGCCGCGGCCGTGTCGCCGTGGTAGGTGCGGTACCGCGAGATGATCTTTCGCCGACCCGTGTACTGCAGGGCAATCTTGATGGCCGCCTCATTGGCCTCCGTGCCGCCCAGAGAAATGAACGAACGCGACAGGTCGCCGGGCGTGATTTCTTCCAGCAACTTGGCGAGCAACGCGCGCGGTTCTGTGGAAAATGTTGGGGCGAAAGAGGCCAGTTGGTTCAGTTGGCGCTTGATGGCCTCAATGACCCGCGGGTCCTGGTGGCCGATGTTGTGGCTGACGAAACAGGAACTGAAGTCGAGCCTTTCCCGACCGTCCTCGGTGGTGAAACGCACTCCCTTGGCAGCAACCACACGAAGCGGGGCCTGTTTGGGCAGGTAGGACCATGTTGGGAAGAGGTTGTCCACCTCATAGTTGTCCAGTGCGGCCTTGTCGTTCGGGATGGCATCGATATTTCTCATAGGTCCTCCTGTCTATTCGGGTCCGATGGTGCGTTTGCAGAAATACTATAATTCCGCTCTCATTCCTTATGTATATCATATTGCCCCCGGTCATGCAATAAACATCTAAATAACGCTTGCAATTATCAGGTTTAATTTGGTATGATCAGCACAAGTTCATTTTCTGCCCTGGAAAGAATCGGTAGATTGCTGAAACAGGAAAGGAAAACATCCATGAATGAATCAGGATTTACGAGGATAAACCTGTTGGCGACGATTGCAGTCCTTGGAATTTTGTCCGCGATTCTTACGCCAGCCCTTTGGGAGAGTTTTGGGAGCGGCAAGACCGACTAAGGTGCCGGTGTGGAGAGGATGGGCTCCATTAAGGTTCATATGAACAAATTGGGGGACGCACCCATCAGAAGGAGAGCGACGCATGTTGAAGTGGCTTTATGACACCCTCGAAGTCTTCAGGTTCGCCCTGCAGCAGTATCACGACCGCCCCTTTGAGGTGGCTGCGGCGGGGTATCAACACCCACAACGAACGGACAAGCCGGAGGTGAATGTCGTTTCCACCCAAGAGCTTGGCCAACTAGTGAAAGGGACATGAATCATGCCGCTTGCCCTGAAACAGGTTTTTCGCGCGCAACAATTAAGTCTCGATGACGTCTGCGCCAAGTACCCGCAGTTTCCGCGCCTTATCGCGATCAAGATTGACGTCCAACGCCGGGGCGTCCATTACACAGAAGCGGCCCTGTCCGTTGTTGACCCGAAACGCCATCAGGTGCGTGGTTCCTACATATTTGGAGCACGCGACGGGCAGCTGACACCCGTGCCCGAGTCACTCGTTTTGCGCGACGGCACGACGATTCTGACGGACACGGCCCCAATCGAGCAAAACCCCTATGTCGTGGACCTTGTGGACGGGGAACTCTGGTTGACGGACGCCGGGACGCCGGTGGAGCCCGTGGAACTGTGGGCCGAGCCTGCCTACTACGACAAGGTCACCAGTTCAGGCGTGCCCATGAAGTACGTCATCACGGCGCGCCCGCAGCGGCTGAACATTTTTCAGTCCGGCTACTGCCACTTCTGGGCCAACGGAAAAGGGTGCCGCTATTGCGACATCGTCAACCATGTGAAAGAGCAGCGCAAAGAATGGGGGATTCCCACACGCCTTCGCCCGCAGGACGTGAAGGAGACGCTTATTGAGGCGCTCAAGGAGCCCGGGCGGTTCACCAACATCTGTCTCACCGCCGGGAGCGACACCCGGGGTGAAAAGGCATTCGACAGCGAGGTGAACTTCTACATTGAGCTGCTTCAGGCGGTGGGGGAGGTGTTCAAGACCAGGCGCTTCCCGAGTCAGCTTATCGCCACAGCCTTCAACGAAGAGCAACTGGCGAAGATCTACATTGAGACGGGGCTGACGAGTTACACCGCCGACATTGAGGTGCTCAATGAAGACATCTTCAACTGGGTGTGCCCGGGCAAGGCGGAATGGGTCGGCTACAGGGAGTGGAAACGCCGACTGGCCAGGGCGGTCGATATTTTCGGCCGCGGCAACGTCGGCAACGGATTGGTCGGCGGGGTGGAACTGGCCAAGCCGCATGGGTTCAAAACCGAGGACGAGGCATTGCAGCGCACACTGGAAGAGGCTGAGGAACTGGCCACCCAAGGGGTGACCACCGTCTACATCGTCTGGGTGCCGCGCCCGGGCTCGGACTTCCGGGACCAGAAGAACGCCTCACTGGAGTACTACGTTCGTCTTGCACAGGGGCTGCATGACCTGCGCGTGGAATACGGACTCGGTGTGGATTTCGATGACTACCGCCGCTGCGGGAATCATCCGGACAGCGACTTGGCCCGCCTGCTCTGAGCGTCCTGAACCAAGGAGAATGAAGTCATGCCCATAGAATTACCGCGAGAACTTGTCGAACTTTTCTATGCTCCCGGCACCGTCAAGGTGCTGGCGACCGTGGATGAAGGGGGCGCACCCAGCGCCCAAGTAGACCCGCTGCTGACGCTCGACCACGATGGTAACGTGCTTTATCTGGAAAGGTTTGAATCCTCCAGAACGAACCGAAACCTCGTGCGCAGCATCTGGTTCAAACGCCCGGTTACAGTCACGGTGTCCGGTTATGGCGGGAACAGTTATGAAATTCGCGGGTTGGCGGTGCGCGCCCATGTCAGCGGTCTGATATTTCAGACGCACTATACGGCGTTAAGGCGGCAGGTGGGTGACATCGATCTTGCCGCCGTATGGATTATTGAACCGTTGGAATTCCGTGACGAATCCTGGGCGGCGCGACAACGGAATGAAACGGAAAAGCACCCGGCATTTGTCCATCTTGACCGGCTCGTGCGGACACAATAGGCCGCGAAGGAAAGGGAGCCCCGATGAAACCGCGAACACAAGCCATACACGGAGGACACACAGCCGACCCCGTGACGGGCGCCACCGCCGTCCCGGTGTACCAGACGGCGGCGTATGCCTATGGAACCGCCGAGGAACTGGCCGACGTGTTTGCCGGGCGTGCGCCGGGAGACGTGTATTCGCGCATTTCCAATCCGACCACGCAGGCCCTGGAAAAGCGTCTGGCCGATCTTGAGGCGGGGCAAAAAGGACCGGCAACCGGATGCATCGCCACTGCCAGCGGCATGGCGGCCATTACGGCAACCATGATGGGCCTGCTGCGCTCGGGCGACGAGATTCTTTCGGCCAACGGTATCTTCGGCGGCACCATATCCCTCTTCAGCAACACGCTGGGCCGCTTTGGCGTGACCACCACCTATGCCAACGCGGACAAGGCGGACTCGTTTGGCAAGCGTATTGGCGAACGAACCAAAGTCATATTTCTGGAATCGATAGGCAATCCCCGCATGAACGTGCCGGACATTGAGGGCATCGCCCACGCGGCGCACGAACGCAACATCCCGCTGGTGGTGGACACCACGCTCACCCCTCCGACTATCGTCCAGTCCGGCCTATTGGGCGCGGACATCGTGGTCTTCTCCACATCCAAGTACATTAACGGCCATGGGACGGCCATTGGCGGGGCATTGGTCGACACCGGCAACTATGACTGGGGTCGGGGCCTGTTTCCAGATTTGCGGCAGACAGCGCTGCGGCTGGGCAGGTTTGCTTTCCTGGGGCACCTGCGCAAGGTCATCTACCGCGATTTGGGCGGGTGTCCGGCGCCGATGAACTCGTTCCTGATGCTCCAGGGTCTTGAAACGCTGGGTCCGCGCATGGATTTACACTGCTCCAATGCGCAACGCCTTGCATCGGAACTGAGCAGGCACCCTGAAATTTCCTGGGTGAACTATCCCGGCTTGAACTCGTCCCCCTACAACGACCGGGCGCAACGCTGGTTCGGCGGGAGCGCGGGCGGCGTGCTCACCTTCAGCCTGGGCACCCGGCAACGGGCCATGGCCTTCGTCAACGCGTTGCGGCTGGCGAAGAACATGACCAACATCGGCGATGCGAAGACGCTGGTGCTGCACCCCGCGACAACTATCTATCAGGAGTACACCGATGAGGACCGCAAGGCCGTGGGCGTGCATGACGACATGCTGCGCGTATCGGTGGGGATTGAGGACATTGACGACATAATTGAGGATTTCGAGCAGGCGATCGCGGCGGCCACGGGGTTCGCGACCGCAGTCAAGGAGGCAACATGAAGCTGACGGTGAATGGCAAGGTAACGGAAACAGAAGCGCCCGCGCTTGGGGAGTTCCTGGCGGAGCAGCATGTGAAATCCCCCGACCAGGTGTCCATTGAACTGAACGGACGCATCCTGCGCCGGGAGGAATACGGCGGCATCACCCTTTCAGAGGGCGACCAGATCGAGTTCTTCTATTTCATGGGAGGTGGACGTGGAACTCACTGACCTTCAGATAGAGCGTTACAGCCGCCACATCATCCTGGAACAGGTCGGCCTGGCCGGGCAGGAGAGACTGCTTGCCGCACGGGTGCTGATAGTGGGTGCGGGCGGACTGGGTTCGCCTGCCGCGCTGTATCTCGCCGCGGCCGGCGTGGGGACCATAGGCATTGTCGACGCGGACACGGTCGACATCACGAACCTCCAGCGCCAGATTGCGCACCGGACGGCGGACCTTGGCCGCGAGAAGGTGCTGTCCGCGGCGGAGAAGATGGTTGCCATCAACCCGGACATTACCGTGAACACACACCGGCTCTTTCTCCAGGCGGACAATATCACGGAGGTCATTGCCGACTACGACTTTATTATCGACGGAACGGACAACTTCGCCGCAAAGTTTCTCATCAATGACGCCTGTCACTTTTCACGCAAACCCTACGTTCATGCCGGCATTCTGCGTTTCGAAGGCCAGATGCTGACCGTGCTGCCGGGAGAAACGGCCTGTTTGCGCTGCGTGTTCGGCGGTCCGCCGCCACCCGGCGCCGTGCCGTCCTGCTCACAGGCCGGCGTGTTGGGCGTGCTGGCCGGTGTTCTGGGGGCGTTGCAGGCCACGGAGGCCGTGAAGCACGCGCTGCGCCAGGGCGAACTGCTTACCAATGCCCTGCTCAAGTACAACGCGCTGGACCTCAGTTTCCGGAGGGTTCCCCTTCGCCGCAATCCGCACTGTCCGCTGTGCGGCGATGCACCGACCATCGGAGAACTGCATGATGAAGCTCTGCCCCTGTGCGACTTGAAGGAGACGCGACCATGACCGGACTGTTCCTGCCCCAGCGCATTCTGGACGCCATGATCCTCCAGGCCGAAGCCGAGGACCCGATCGAGGCGTGCGGTTTGCTGTCGGGACAGGAGAGAATCGTCCGGGAGATTTACGAACTGACCAATGCGGACGACAGCGAGGACCATTTTTCCATGCTGCCGGCGGAACAGTTTGCGGTGGCAAAGAAGGTCCGGGCGGCGGGCATGGAGATCCTGGCCGTGTACCACACCCATCCCACGTCGCCCGCCCGCCCCTCGGAGGAGGATATTCGCCTGGCCTTCACCCCCAACATGGTGTACCTCATCCTGTCCCTAATGGTGCCATGGCGGCCCGAACTCCGCGGATTTCGCATCCACGACGGCGATGTTGTCGAGATTCCCATACAGGTGTTTGACGACCAGGACTTCGATCCTGCACAGGACTATGTCATATGAGCCATACCGCCGAACCCATCCTGCACATACCCGAAACCGTGCGCGAGGACGTGCTCGCGTACCGTGAGAAGGTGGCCGCCTTTCTCCGGGGCGAGAGCAACCCCACGGCGTTCAAGGCCTACCGCGTGCCCATGGGCATCTATGAACAAAGGACCGACGGCAGGTTCATGGTGCGCGTGCGTCTGGGCGCGGGGCTGGCGCTGCCGCACCAACTGGAACGCATTGCCGCGCTCAGCCGCGCCCACGGAAACGGCGTTTTGCACGTGACGACACGTCAGGACATCCAGATTCACGATGTGCCCATTGATGACACACCGGATGTGCTTGAGGGGCTCTTGGATGCCGGCATCAGTTCGCGCGGCGGCGGTGGAAACACCGTGCGCAACGTGTCGGCCTGTCCCCGCGCCGGATTCTGCCCGCACGAGCGGTTCAATGTGGCGCCCCACGCCATTTCGGTGGCGGAGTACCTGCTGCAGCACCGCAGTTCCTTCAATCTGCCGCGCAAGTACAAGATTGCCTTTTCCGGATGCGGAACCGACTGCGCGCTGGCCTCGGTGGCCGACCTGGGCTTCTTTGCGCAGATACGGAACGGCGTGCCGGGTTTTCGTGTGTTTGCCGGCGGCGGACTGGGTGGGAACCCCCGCGGCGGCATTGTCCTTGAGGAGTTCATTCCCTCCGCCGAGGCGGTGGAGGTGGCCGAGGCCGTCCGGCGCGTGTTCGACAAGAACGGCGACCGGACGAACAAGAACCGCGCGCGGTTGCGCTATGTGCTGAACCGTGTCGGCGAGGAGGAGTTTAAGAGACTGTACCGCGAAGAGCGTGCCGCGCTTCAGGCTGAAGGCCTTCCCGGCCATCCGCCCGGTATCAGGGATTTGGACCTTCGATTCGGGCCGCAGTCATCAGACTCCGCAGGCACGGCCCACCGGGTGGAAGACGGGTTGTCACACCTCGTCTGGCCGGAGAAAACGCCCGACCGCGTGACACTTCGTCTGCCGTTGCCGCTGGGAGACATTTCGGCGGATGACTTGGAACTGATTGCCCACCTGGCGGCCAAGCACGGGTTGGGGTTGGTGGGTGCAACACAGCAGCAGGAACTGCTCGTGTACGGCGTGCGCCGTGCGGAACTGCCCGACGCTCTGAATCTGCTGCATGAGACCATTGCTTTTGCATCGTTCCGAAAATCCCGGCCGCGCGTGGTGGCCTGTGCGGGGGCGTCGACCTGCAAGCTTGGACTTTGTCTGTCGCGCGGACTGGCAGCGGCAATCAGCGCGGAATTTGACGCGCAAGACGTTGCGGGCGGTGCGGAGGCGCCGGTGATTCGCATCAGCGGATGCCCGAACAGTTGCGGCGGGCATCCCATCGGCGCCATCGGCCTGGAGGGCCGCGCCCAGCGCCACAACGGGCGGCTGATGCCGGTCTATGTCGTGCTTGGCGGCGGGGTTGTGTCCGAAGACGGAGCACGCCTGGCGCAGCCGTTGGGCACCGTCCCGGCCAAACGGATTCCCGAACTGCTGGCGAGCGCCTTGAAACAGGGCGCCACCGGAACGGAAGCGCTGCGCCGTCTGGTGGCGGAACATGCGGTGGTTCCGGAAACGCTGCCGGAGGAGTTCTATTTTGACTTTGGCGCCGATGTGCCCTTTTCACTGGCCGGGCGCGGACCGGGCGAATGCGGGGCGGGCGTGTTTGACGTGGTTCAATTGGACATTCGGGAGGCGGCCAGCGCGCTCAAGAGCGCCAAGACCGTTGTTGACGATCGGGTGCGCAGCGAGGAACTGTACCGCGCACTGCTGGCGGCGGCGCGATCGCTGCTGGTCATCTTCGGCGTGGAAGTTTCCAAGGAGCATCTTATATTCGAGACCTTCGATCGGGAACTCATCGCGCCGGGATGGGTTTCCGCCGGGGCGCGGGATGTGATCAACGAGGCATTGGACTGGCGTCTGGGCGGGCAAACCAAGAGCCTGGCGCACCGTGCCGAAGACATCGGGGCGCTGGTGGCGCGCATCACGGACCTTTTTGGATCGCTCGACGCCAATCTCAAGTTTCGGCTCACAGCCCTGGCGGCGGAGCCCCCCTCCGCGACTGGCTCAAACCCTGATCAAGCCGCGGCCCGGGCGGACCTGAGCGGCGTCACTTGCCCGATGAATTTCGTCAAGGCCAAGGTGGCTCTGGAGAAGATACCGGTCGGGGCCGTGCTCGAAGTAGTTCTGGATGACGGCGAGCCGATTCAGAATGTTCCCGGAAGCCTTGCCGAGCAGGGCCATGAGGTGCTCTCGGTCGCGCCGTTTGAAGGCAGGCATCTGCTGCGCGTTCGACGGGCCAAATAGAAAGACGGGACAGTCATGGCAGTATCACTTCCCCCACAGGGCCTTTCGAAAGAGGAAACGCTGGAACGCCTGCGCGCCATGGGCGGGAACGACGTACGCTGGCGCGAGCACCGGGCCTTCGGGCTGGTTTACCACCACTCCGACGCGCACACGGAACTGATGCAGGACGCGCACAACCTCTTTCTGTCCGCCAACGGGCTGAACCCGATGGCTTTCAAGAGTCTGCAGCGCATGGAGCACGACGTTGTGCGCATCGCGGTGGACCTGTTCCACGGAAACGACGCCGCCGTCGGCACCATGTCGTCGGGCGGCACGGAAAGCATTCTGCTGGCCATGCTGGCCTACCGCCAGCACGCGCGCGGCCACCGGAAATGGATTCGCCGCCCCGAGGTGGTCGTTCCCGAATCCGCCCATGCCGCCTTCTACAAGGCGGGGGAGTATTTCGACATCAAGGTGGTCAGCACCCCGCTGCAAAGCGACTATCGGGCGGATGTCGACGCCATGGGATCCCGGATCAACCGGAACACGATCGCACTGGTGGGGAGCGCGCCGTGCTATCCCTACGGCGTGATGGACCCCATTGCCGACATCGCCGCGTTGGGACGGGAACGCGGGCTGCCGGTGCATGTGGACGCGTGTCTGGGCGGTTTCCTTCTGCCTTTTGTCGAGCGGCTGAATCCCGAAGAGCGGATTGCTGAAATCCCCCCCTTCGACTTTCGCGTGCCGGGCGTCACCTCGATCTCGGCGGACCTGCACAAGTACGGCTATGCGGCCAAAGGCGCATCGGTGATTCTTTACTCGGACATGGCGTACCTGCGGCATCAGTTCAATCTCTCCACCGACTGGTGCGGGGGGATTTACGCATCGCCCACGCTTGCAGGAACACGGCCCGGAGGGGCAATTGCGGCGGCGTGGGCGGCACTGCACAGCTTGGGCGAAGAGGGCTATGTCAGCAACGCGCGGGCGGCAATGGAAACTGCGAAGACCTACATCAACGGCATCAACGCCATTCCGGAATTGGAAGTGCTGGGCAATCCCCCCGTGACCATCGTCGCCTATGGGGGGCACGGGCCGGATGTGGGCGCGTACGCCGTCGGTGACCAACTGGAGGCGCGCGGGTGGCATGTGGACCGCCTGCAGCGGCCCGAAAGCCTGCACATGATTCTGAACCCGGGCCATCTGCGGGTTGCGGATGCCTATCTGACGGAACTGCGCGATGCGGTGGAATACGTGAAGACCCACCCGGATACGGCCTTCGAGGGCTCGGCGCCCATGTACGGGCTCATCGCCAAGGCACCGTTGCGGCGGCTGGTCAGAAAGCAGGTGATGGGGATCATGGAGCAGATGCACGCTGCCGCCGGCGGGGGCAAGAACATCGGACTGCCTGCAGAAGGTGCTTACGCAGAAGGAGTTCCTGAAGAGGAGGCGATTGCCCCGATTCCGCCGTTCCTCCTCAAGGCTATGCGGGTCAAGGCACAGCTGGGCCGGCTGTTCAGGCGCGCCTGATCTTCGAACGCGCCGAGCGCTACTGCGAGCACGCTTTCGGCGCTTCGGTTCCGGCTTGGTTCCAGGGCATACGCGCGAGGAGCATACCCATTCCACAGGTATCTGTGACGCCGGCGAAAACCAGTCCGCAACCGACAAACGCCGATAGTCCCACAAACCCGGGATGCACGAGGTATGCCAGTGTCAAGCCGAGCAGCACGAGACTGCCCGCCGCGATGCGCACTTGACGTTCCAGTGAAATCACCTTGCGTCCGCGGACCACCGGCAGACCCGCGGCCTCCCATGCCTGAACGCCACCCTCAATAACACAAACATTGCTGAAACCCTCCTTCAAGAACTTTTCCGCAGCGATTCTGGAGCGCGCATCGCTCTTGCAGGAAAGATAGACAGTGTCGGCGGGGCCGACAACTGCTTCTGCAAGGACATTCCGGGGCTTCAGCGACTCCAGCGGCGCCGGTTTTGCGAAGGGTATGCGCAGTTCCTGAAACTCCGCCGGGGTGCGCACATCAAAGACGTGGATGTCCTGTTCCCGATCGTACAGGTCCTTCAATGAAAGGGGGGAGATTGTTGCAACGGCAGTCATGGGTATAATCCTCCAGCGTGAAGGTTGTTGTCTCTCTAAACTGTTCATCGGTTGGGCCTGCACATGCCCGGAACCGTCGGTATTGCCTGGTTATTGTCATTTGATCTTCAACGGACGCTTTTCGACATTCCACAGTTGCATGCCGCCGCGCGAACTCTTCACCTTTTCGTAGCCTTGCGCCTTGAGCAGCAACAGCGCGCTGAGCGAGCGCTTTCCGACGCCGCAGATGGTCACGATGGTTTTCGAGCGGTCCTGGGGCAATCCCCCGACGGGACCCTCGACTATGGATGCCAGCGGGATGTTCAAAGCCTCTTCAATGTGGCCGTCCTCGTATTCCTTGACGGTGCGCACATCCAGCAGCACCGCACCCCGGCGCACGAGTTCCGTCGTCTCCGCGGGGCTGACAACGTCCGGTGAATTCTCGGCATGGCGCTGGACCGCGTTGAGAATGTCCGACGCAGGCGACGCTGCAGGGGCGGGTGCCTGCGCGGGGAAGAGTTCGGGCCAGTGTTTCCGGAAGGAGGAGGTGTACTTGAAGGCATTGTCCGGGAAGACCACGACGCAGACGACGCCGGGCTCGTCCGGGATCAATTTGAACGCGCCCGCCAAGGCCATGCCCGAACTCGGCCCGGCGATAACGCTTTCCTCCTGATTCAGCCGTCTGCAGAGGCTGTAGGCATCCTTGTTGTCGATTTCAGCGAGGCCGTCATATTCCTGCGGCGTGAAGAAGTCCGCGAGTTTGAGCTGTCGGAGGCTGCGCACACCGGGGATGTCGTGACCTTCGGCGGGGTGCACGCCGAGCACTTTGATGTCGGGGTTCTTCGACTTTAAGAATCGTCCCGTGCCGGTGATGGTTCCGCAGGTGCCGAGGCCGGCGACAAAATGGGTGACCGTGCCCCCGGTCTGCTTCCAAATCTCAGGACCGGTGGTCCGAAAGTGGGCGTCCGGATTGGCGGGATTCTTGTACTGGTTCAATTGGTGCCAGCCGGGCTGCGAACCCATCTGTGTGGCCCGGGCCATCGCCCCCTCGGGTGCGCCGGGCATGGGGCAGAGTTCATCGGCGAGTTCGACCAGATTGGCGCCAAAGGCGCGCAGCGCGGCACGTTTCTCCGCCGGAATCGCCAGCGAGAGCGTTGCGGTAAACGTGTACCCCTTGGCATTGGACAGCATGGCGAGCCCCATGCCGGTGTTTCCCGAGGTTGGCTCGACAAGGTTCTCGATCTCCTGGCCGTGCTCTTCCGCATCGCGAATCAGATTGGCGGCAACGCGGTCTTTCACGGCGCCAAACGGGTTGTACCATTCAAGCTTCGCGAAAATCTTCGCGTGTTTGAACGGGGTCACCCGGTTGAGTTGCAGGAGCGGCGTGGGATTCTCCGCGCTTGAAAGCATGTCCAGGATGGAATCGTATACGCGCAGGCCCGGGTCGCTCATTTCCGCACTCCTTTCAAGATACCGCCTGTTTGTTGGTCACACAGTTCCCTGCGGGGGTCCGGAATCAGAACTTGTAGCTGTACTGCACGGTAAAGCAGTTCTCGTCCAAATGAATCTTCGTTCCTTTGCCCACCAGGGAGAAAAGGTCCCCCTTGCCGCTGTCGGTCAGGGTGTTGCCAAAAGCGTGCTCGTAGGTGAAATGGATGTCTGAATTCTCTGTTATGGCGTAGGAGACGCCCGCCGTTGCCGACAGTTCGGTGATGGCGGGGAACAGCGCGTTCGCGAAGACCGCCTTGTCGGTGATCGGGGAGTTCCCATAGGAGACTCCGGAGCGCAGTGTCCACTTCGGATTCACCGTCCAGTTCACGCCCGCCTTCACCACATGCTGATCCTTCCAGCCGAATCCGCCCTGAATGGGCGCGCGGGCGATTTGGTTCACGCCGGTCCAGTTGATGAACTTGTAGTCGAGCAGCAGTTCCACGTCCGGCGTGGCCTTGAAGGAAACGCCCGCCTGAACGGTCTGGGGCAGGTCGAGCGGGTCGGGGAGCAGGTCCTTGTACTTGTCAAAGGTCTGCACCCACTGCGGCGTGGTGTAGGCGGCGCCGAGGCTCCAGCGGTCCCAGTTCTTGTACACACCCACCGTCAGCCCCCCGCCGAATCCGTCATCCCAGTTGTTCTTGCCCGAAGTCTCCCAGAATCCAAGCGTGAGCATGTCCGTCTTGAAACGCTCATAGTCCAGATTGGCCGAGACGCCCAACGCCCAGCCGTTGTCGAACTTGTAGGCATAGGCAAGACTCAGCTTCATCACGCCGTACTGCGTGCGCCGGTCGAAATTCTGGCCGAAGATTCGGGGAATGATTGTGCGCGAATTGCGGTAATCCACGCCCATGCCGTTCACCGCAAAGAGGCCGACGCCAAACGCGCCCTGGCCATGGGGAAAGATGAGGCCCATCGCCGGGATGGGAAAGGCGCCGTCATCCTGCATCCGACCCGCCGCAGAGTTGGGCAGAATCAGACCGTGCGGCTCTATGTAGCGATATGGCCGGAAATACTCAAAGCTGAAATCGAAGCGACGGTCCAAGTCCACAATGCCGGCGGGATTCAACAGCACCCAGGTACTATCCTTCGGACTGGCTACGCCCGCGCCACCGTTGGCCTCCTGCAGCGCTCCGATGCCGATGAGCTGGTGCCCGTCGGTGGCCCAAGCCGTTTGGATGGCAGTAATCATCAGGGCCACTGCAACTACGGGAAGCAAAACCCGTCTTCGGCCGGTCTTTCTTGTGTTCACGTTTGTCGGTACCATGCCACGTTCTCCTTCTGGCGGTTCATTTACCCGCCTATCTAACGCAAAAGTCATTCATTATAATCCTGCTGATTATACTCATGTTTAATTCGAAATGCAAACAGACCCGACCGTGGAATTGGGGTGGTTGCCTTGGACGGGTCAAGTTGCGTCTTGTTCGCCTGGAAAGCGAATGAGGTATCCCGTTGGGGTAAACGGCGAGAGGGGTTGGCCTGTGTGCCTGGGCACGGCTGGTCAGTCCCTTGTGCTGCAAGTTGGGTATCCGGGCAAAATGGATTGCCTGTGTGGCCGGTCAGACACGTGCCGTGTGGTCGGTCGTTCCTGTTCCGAGAATTGGGTCTGTGTGGAAAATGGCACTGACTTGGAACGAAATGCCGTTGTTTCGCGCTTTCAGCGCTTTGTACGTTCTTATGGTTCCGGCTTCCCGGGGCGACGCCCCGGGTAATGGTAACACCCAGTCCC
>CAIJOU010000860.1 GCA_903822375.1 Candidatus Hydrogenedentota bacterium | reverse complement strand
GGCGGCCAGAGCATCGCTTCAGACGCAAAGGGCAACGTTCTGTTCGTATCCAAGGATAGGGACGTTGATATGGCTCTGGTGACCATCGGGGGCAAGTAACGGTACGGTTCAGCACATGCGTGAATAGAACCCCCATTCTTTCGTCTACTTTGACAGGTCTTGACAGGTTTGCAAGGAGTGTCAACATGAAGACGAAAGCCAGAACGAGAACTTTGGCCATATCTGTGGCCGGGATCTTGCTTTTTTCCGCAGTTCTTATGACCACGGACGCATTTGCGCAGGCCCGGGGCAGGAGCGTGCGGATGCCGAATGTTTCGACGGGGTTACGCGGGGGTGGCGGAGTCCCGCTCGCACCCCATATCGGTGGACAGGGCCTGAAAGCGTTGGGCGGCCTGCTTGGTTCCGGGGGTGGCGGCTATTACGGCCATGAATCGCACCACAACGGGTACTCCAATGCGGAGGCGTACAGGGACGTGGGTCTGGCCAACGCCGGAGTGGGGCTTGTGGGGACGTTGTTGGGCGGTTACAGTTACGCACCGTATCCCGTGGTGGTGGCACCGCCGGTTACGGTTCTGCCGGTTCCGGCGCCCTACCCCGTGGCGGTGGTTTCCAGTCCCCGGGTGATAGTCAGCTCTTACCCGTATGGGTACGCCCCTTCCTATTACCCTTACAGCAACTACTATGGTTACGGAACGTCGTACTATTCCTACCCTTACAGTGGCTACTATGGTTGCGGGACCTCGTACTACTCCCCCTACTCCTACCCTTATGGCGGCTACGGTTACGGACGGCCGCACTGTAATCCGCCCGCGATGGGATACTACCCGGACCATCATGGGTCTCAACACTACGATGGCGGCTATAAACAATCGGGTTCGTGGCAGAATGGCCAAGGCGGTGGCTATGGGCAGCCGGGTTCATGGCAGAATGGCCACGGTGGAATGCAAACGCCGACACACCAGGGACCGGGCATGCAGGCTCCCCGCTCCTCCTACCGCGGTGGCGCTGCTCCGAGTATGCAGGCTCCCCAGTCCGCTTACCGGGGCGGTTCCGCTCCGAGTGTATCTGGTTCCTATGGCGGTGGCCGGTCGCCACAGCAGTCCGGCATGCACCCGTCGGGGCAGTCGCACAGGATTCGTTAGAAACACGCCGGCATAATCCGGTACAACCCGATTTTACCCATCAATTCTGTTTCGTTCGGGGCGTTTCCTCTATCTGAGTGGAAACGCCCCGAAAAGTTTAACCTTTCAGAACACCAGACCCGGAACAGTCTTCAGTTTCCGGTGTTCTTTCTTTCGCCTATTTCTCCGGCGTGCCGGGGTCCCAGATGGTGGCGGCGATATAGCGTTCCTGGTCAGGCGCGTCGTTGTAGTAGTAGACGTTCACCAGTCTGCCGTCGTTGCGCTGCATGATGCGCGGGTAGCCCAGGTCCCAGCAGCCGCCGTCTTGGCGCAGGATAATTTCTTCCGACCAGGTCTTGCCGTCGTCAGCGCTGATTTTGGCGCGCAGGCCGCAGGGAGCCTCACGGTACCCGTAAGTAAGCACAATGCGCCCGTCCTTTAGCTTGATCATTGCGGGGGGATTGCTGCCGGTCTTTTCCACGGGCTTGCCCAGGTACTGCCAGGTCTTGCCGGTATCATCGGTGCGGTATAGATCGATGAAGCCGTCGTCACGCTCCTCGCGGCGGATGGCGCTGAGGAACGATTCCGTTCCCAGGCGCACGGTGGACGGCATGATGGCGAAGCCCTTCGGTTCCGGGGCAATCCAGGACACAAACTCCCAGGTCTTGCCGCCGTCGGTGGTGCGCGTGCAGAAGGGGCGACCCTCGCGGCCATTGTCCTTGGCGGCGGTCATGAAGGCGATCAGATCGTGTTTTCCCAGTACCTGGTAATCGGTGCGTGCCGACACGGTCTTTCGGTCAAAGCCTGGCAGTTTGAACGGTCCCATCCAGGTATGGCAACGGTCGGTGGAGCAGAGGAACCGTGAATATCCCTCCTCACTGTTCACCATGCGCAGGGCCATCACGAAGTCGGGTGCGGTGAAGTCGATATCGCCGGGACAGTCCACCGGCGCAGTCTCGGCGAAGGTCGGCATTTCCACCTGCCACGTTTCACCGCCGTCCAGGCTGCGTGCAAACAGGAGGGCCATCGGTTTCGCCTCATCTACGGCATGGCCGAACTTGTGATTCTTGAACCAGCCCTGAATGAAGCCGACGACGATCTCGTCGCCCCAGGCCCACAGGCCGTTGTTGGCCGGCCACCCGCCGAATCGTCCCGCCTCCTTGTACACGGTCACATTCTTTATCACCGTCGGTGGTGCCGCCGCGGCTCCGAACGCCGCTGTCAAGACTGCCAAAATCGCCGCGCAAAATGTGTTCTTCATGATTTCAGGCTCCGTTGCGTTCGAGACAGACTGCCATGCTTCCGTCCCCAAGTCAACCGCCACCCTGGGCGGTGCTCCATAAGTCCGTTGGGCTAAAGACATCTCAGTCCGTCCCGTGCCGGTGCCGGGCCTGCCGCGCTCGCGGTTAAAGCGCCGCCTATTTGCGCGGCAGCATCTGTTGCCCATGTTCGCCATCGTCAAGATCGGCAAAGCAACGGGACGGGGCGTACCGCTTGCCCGTCGAAGGTCTTTGCTTCACATCTTCCCTTGCGATATCCTGATGTCACAAAGAAACGCTGCGAAAACGTGGCCCTGACGACCCCAATGGGAGCTTCTGTCATGAACCGGTATGAGAAAGCGCTGGTGGTGCTGATGCGGGCCGTCGGCGTCATGTTGCTGATAGCGGTGATCCCCGCGGTGATGCCTTTTGCATGGATGAAGGACATCCACCGGCTTCTGGGAATGGGCGAACTGCCCGAAGGGCCGATCATGGGTTACCTCACCCGTTCGTTGTCGGCCATGTATGCGATGCACGGGGCATTGGTCTTCTTCATCTCCCTGGACGTTCGCCGTTACCTGCCGGTGGTAAAATGCCTGGCGGTGTTGGGGATCATATTCGGCCTGGGAATGCTCATTCTTGATTTCATGATCGGAATGCCGTTCCAGTGGACCGTGCAGGAAGGCCCATTCATCGCCATCATGGGATGCGTAATGCTGTGGCTTTCGGGTTATGTTCAAGACAAGCCTCTTCCCCGTTCCGAAAACGAACCGCGATAGGAGACGCTTCAAATGACATCGCGCAAACGGGTGTTGAGCGCCCTGGCCCGGACGGGATATGACCGCATCCCGGTCAAGCACGAGGGGACGCCGGAGGTGAATCAGGCGCTGATGGCGCACTTCGCGCTTGCCTCGGAGGAACAACTGCTCCTGGTACTGGGGGATGATTTCCGCTATGTGCAGCCGGTGTATTGCGGACCTGAGTTGAAGACGTGGCCCGACGGCAGCATCGAGGGATTCTGGGGCGAGCGGTACGGACGCAAGGCTTATGAGGGAGGCTCCTACATGGAGCCGGTCCACTTGCCGTATGCGGGGATTACGCGCGCGGAAGACCTGGACCGGAGCCGCTTTCCGCAGGTGGCCTGGTTCGACTTCTCCACCATTCGCAGCCAGTGCGAGGCGCTGGGCGGGCAGTTTGCCGTGTGCATCGGATCGGCGGGCGACATGGATTTCATCAACACCATCGGCCGCATGCGCGGCATCGAGCAGGTGCTCGAAGACCTCCTGACGGAAAATGAAGCATTCATGGAGATCATGGAAGCCCGGTTCCGATTCTATTACGGCCTGCACGAGGCCACGCTTGAGGCGGCCGGCGGCATGATCGACATCCTGCACGTGGGCGAGGACCTGGGCTGCCAGCAGGGGCCGACCATCAGCCTCGACATGTTCGACCGCCTCTTCGCGCCCAAGTACGAGGCGATATTCCAGCTTGCGCACCGCCACGGTGCGAAAACCATGATGCACATGTGCGGCACGGTGAACATGTTCCTGCCGCGGCTCATCGAACTGGGGCTCGACATCCAGGACGTTGTCCAGCCGACCACGCCGGAGATGGACATCGCCCAGTTGCAGTCCCAATTCGGTGACCGGCTCGCGTTCTGCGGCAGCATGTGCGTCCAGAGCCTGCTGCCATTCGGCACACCCGCCGACGTGGAGCGCGAGGTGCGCCGTCGGCTTGACCTCTTCCCGAAGGGCGGTCTCTTTCTCGGCCCCACCCATGCCGTGCAGGTGGGCACCCCGATCGAGAACGTTCTCGCCATGTACCGCACTGCGGGCAGCCTCATGGACCCGGTCGAGCCCTGGGTGCGCGGAGTGGGAATGGACGCCGGTGAAGCCGAGTTCAACCGGTTCAAATTGTTCTAATCCGCGCCCGCTGTTAGAATTCCCGGAGTCCTTTGGAAGGGGAACCGCACCGAACGGAGAAACAACATGCTCGCGCTTGCCGGACTCCTGCTTGCCGCCCTCGTGCCCGCTGCGAATGAGAACCCCGCCCCATCGCCCGCGCCGACAGTGGTTGCGCCGTCGGCCACGGCTTTCCCGCTGAAGGACGTGCATCTGCTCGGCGGCCCCCTGAAACATTCGCAGGATATCGCCGCCGCGTATCTGTTGAGCCTGGAGCCGGACCGGCTGCTTGCGCGTTTCCGCCAGGAGGCCGGCCTCGAAAAGAAGGCGGAAAACTACCCCGGCTGGGAGAACAAGGAACTGCCCGGCGTCGCCGTCAGTTTCTATCTGAGCGGGTGCGCCAAGCTCTTCGCCACGCTGGCAGACCAGCGGTTCCAGGATCGCGTGAACTACTGCCTTGATGAGTTGCAGGCATGCCAGCAGGCGGCAGGCAACGGCTGCCTTACCGCGACACGCAACGGCCGGAAGCTTTTCGATGCCATCGCGGCGGGCGATATCCGCCTCGGCGGCGGATGGATGCTCAACGGCGAGCCGGAACCGTATTACGCGCTGGAGAAGCTCTTCTCGGGCCTGCGCGACGCCTATCGGCACGCCGGAAACCGGAAGGCGCTCGAAATCGAGGCCCGTCTCGGAGACTGGCTCGAAAAGCACATGTCCACCCTCAGCGACCAGCAGATGGACACGCTCATGCAGGTCGAATACGGGGGGATGAACTGGGTGCTTTCCGACCTGTACGCGGACACGGGCGATGCGCGTTACCTGGCGCTGTCGCGCCGATGGCACGACAAGTCCATCGAGGACCCGCTTGCCGTCGGACAGGATTGCCTGCCCGGCAAACATGCCAACACGCAGTTCCCGAAAATCTCCGGACTGGCCGCCCGTTTCCCCTATACCGGCGACATTGCCGACCGTCTTGTACCCCAATTCTTCTGGGACCGTGTCGTCAACCATCACTCGTACGTGACCGGCGGCAACAGTGAGGCGGAGCATTTTGGACCGCCCGACCGGCTTTCAGACCGGCTCGGGCCGCAGACAACCGAACTGTGCAATTCCTACAACATGGTCCGGCTTACCCAACTGCTTTTCGAAATAGAGCCCCGGGCGGAGTATGCGGAATTCGTGGAGCGCGTCCTGTTCAACCATGTTCTTGCCGCCCAGCATCCGGCGGACGCACGGATATGCTATTTTACCCCCCTGCTGACAGGCTGCCCGCGGACCTATGAGTCCCTGTACGATGACTTCAAATGTTGCACGTGCAGCGGCCTTGACAGCTACGCCAAGCATGGCGAGTTTATCTACATGCACGACCGCGACACATTGTTTGTGAACCTCTTTGCGGCGTCGGAAGTGCGCTGGGCCGAAAAGGACCTGACCCTTCACCAGGACACCCGGTTCCCCGACGAAGACCGGGCACGGTTCACGTTCACCTGCGGACAACCGACGGAACTGACGCTTGCCCTGCGCTGTCCCGTGTGGTGCGTTGAAGGCGTTTCCATAGCCGTCAACGGCGAGCCCCAGTCCGTCAGCGCCCGGCGGGGCGGCTATGCCGCTGTGAAGCGTGCATGGCGGAACGGCGACAGGCTGGAAATCCATCTTCCCATGACCCTGCGGACTGAAACGACGCCCGACAATCCCAACAAGGTCGCCTTCTTCGCCGGTCCCATTCTGCTGGCGGCCCCGGCAGACCCCGTTGCCCCAGGCGAGGACGATGAACGCATCGCCCAGGCCCTGATACCGGACGGCAACCCGCTGACGCAGGCGCTGGTTCCCGTAAAAGAGCCCCCCCTGACCTACGAGTTGAAAGGCATCGCGAAACCCAGGGACTTTGTTCTGCAGCCCTTCTTCCGGCTCCATGATAAGCCGTATATCGTCTATTGGGATATCCTCACGGCGGACAACTGGGCGCGCCAGCAGGCGGACCGCTCCAAACGAACGGAACTGGACGACCAAACCGTGGACCGCGTGTTGATCGGGGACAATGCCTCCGAATCCGCCCACCAGATGCGGCAGAAGGAAAGCCACAGCGGCTATGGCGCCTACGGCAAACACCTGCGGCGGAGATGGCGCGACGCCGGTCCCGGCGGCGGGTTCAGTTACGAGGTGTCCGTCCTGCCCGGTCAGGCCAACCGGTTGTCCTGCACCTATTGGGGGCGTGAACTCGGCGCACGGACCTTCGACATCCTTGTGGACGGAACCGTCATCGCCACCCAGACCCTTGACGAGAAGCATCCCGAGGATTTCTACGAGGTTGTTTATCCGCTCTCCCCGGAACGGGTCGGGAGCAAGACAAAGGTCCGCGTGGAATTCAAACCCCATGCAGGCAATATGGCCGGCGGCCTATTCGGGTTTCGCGTCTTGAAATAGGGCTGCTGACCATCCCGGGCCGCGGATTACAGAACGTTTGCACCCCGGCACCGACAAGGACTCCCCGGTCGAATGCATCCCGCCGGTCCGGGCAGGACGAACTTGAGGTGCCAGAATGGCACCTCAAGTTCTTGGAGTGGACGCCGTTATCCGCCCTACGCTTCTACCGAGCAGGGTGTTGCCATGCTCCCCAGCGTCCTGAACAGCCCACGCGCCGTTCAAGTTAATATCGCCATCATGCGGACCTTCGTGTTGCTGCGGCAAATGCTTGCGTCAAACGAGGACCTCGCCCGAAAACTCGCCGCGCTCGAAAGGAAATACGACGCGCAGTTCAAGTCCGTGTTCGATGCCATCCGCCAGCTCATGGCCCCGCAAACGCCCCCCAAACGCCGCCGGATTGGGTTTAACCGTGAGGAACGCTGAATGGGCCAGTCCCCGGGCATTGTGAGTTTCTGAAGATCATATTGCGCCGACCGTCGTGCAAGTGCTAATATTGCACGGTTTTACCAATTCACAGGGGCAGTGTCCCGGCGTGTGCCGGGACAGGGCTCGGGTGCCCGGTCCTGTATGGCCGGTCATGGCCCTTTATGCCCCAAGGCTTAACCCGATCGGAGAGTACTATGGCTATCGTCACCATGCGCCAGTTGCTGGAGTCCGGCATTCACTTCGGACACCAGACCCGCCGCTGGCACCCCAAGATGTCCCGCTACATTTTCGGACAGCGTAACGGCATCTACATCATCAACCTGCAGCACACGCTGCGCCAGTTGTACAAGGCGTACGGGCTGGTGCGCGACACGGTCGCCGACGGCGGCCATGTGCTGATGGTCGGCACCAAGCGCCAAGCGCAGGAACCGGTGCAGCGCGAGGCGGAACGCTGCGGCATGTACTACGTCAACAGCCGCTGGCTCGGCGGCACGCTGACGAACTTCCGCACGGTCAAGCAGAGTATTGCCCGCCTGACCAAGCTGCAGGAAATGGAAAACGATCCCGAAATCGACAAGAAGCACACGAAGAAGGAACTTGTCCTTCTGCGCAAGGACCGCGAGAAACTGAGCAAGAACCTGCTGGGCATCCAGAAGATGCCGGGCCTGCCGCGCGTGGTCTTTGTGATCGACGCCAAGCGCGAGGGCATCGCGGTGCTCGAGGCGCAGCGCCTGCACATCCCGTGCATCGGCGTTGTTGACACGAACTGCGACCCGGACGTGGTCGATCTGCCGATCCCCGGCAACGACGACGCCATCCGTGCCGTCAACCTCTACTGCCAGGTCATCGCGGATGCGGTGCTTGAGGGCAAGCTGCGCGCCGAAAAGGTGCAGGCCGAGCGTGAAGAGGACATGATGGCCGGCGACGAGGGCAGCGATGAAGAGCCGAAGGCGATTACGGGCGATGACGCCTACGACCGCGTGTATGATGCGGCGCCGGAAACGCTTGCCCAGGCCGAAGACGCGGCCCCTGCGGCGGAATAACAGAAACAGAAAACATGCAACCCCATTCAGGGGATAGGGATACAGCTATGGAAATCACAGCGGCACAAGTGAAAGAACTGCGCGACGCCACCGGCGCCGGCATGATGGACTGCAAGCGCGCCCTGGCCGAAAACGAGGCGGATTTTGACAAGGCGGTGATGTGGCTGCGCGAGAAGGGCATGGCCAAGGCCGCCAAGCGCGCGGACAAGGTCGCGTCCGAGGGCGCCGTGGTGTCCTGCATCGGCGACGACGGCAGAAGCGGCGCGGTGGCCGAGGTCAACTGCGAGACCGACTTCGTCGCCCGCGGCGAGGCGTTCCGCGGCTTTGCGGCCGATGTCTGCGCCCAGGCGCTTGCGTCTGGCGCCGCATGCGACTCCGCGGAAGCCCTGCTGGACCAGCCCTCCGTGAGCAACGCCTCCCGCACGCTGCGCGACACGGTCAGCGAGTTGACCGGCAAGTGCGGCGAAAAGGTGAGCGTGCGCCGTTTCACCCGCTTCGCGCTGGCGGACGGCGACACGGGCACCGTGGCCACCTACATTCACATGAACGGCAAGATTGGCGTGCTGGCCGAGATCGGCTGCGAGAAGGCCGAGGGCCTGCAGAGCGCCGCGTTCCGCGAATTCTCCAACGACCTCTGCCTGCAGATCTGTGCGGCCGCCCCGCGCTGGATCACGTCCGACGAGATTCCCCAGTCCGAGACGGACACGGAAATGGCCCTGTACGTGAAACAGGCAATGGAGACGGGCAAGCCGGAGGCGGTCTGCAAGAAGATTGCCGAGGGCAAGCTCTCCAAGTGGCACAGCGACGTGTGCCTTATTGACCAGCCGTTCGTCAAGGACGACAAGCAGACGGTCAAGGGCCTGATCAAGGCGCTGGCGGGAGAATGCGGCGCGGTTTCCGTTCGTCGTTTTGCCCGCTTCCAGTTGGGCGAGGGCATCGAGAAGCCCGTTTCCGACCTGGCTGCGGAAGTGGCCGCTGAACTGGCCAAGGCCGAGGGCAAGTAGCCCCATGGCGGCGCCGGTGTACACCCGGATTCTGCTCAAGCTCAGCGGCGAGGCCCTTCAGGGCTCCTCGGGCGGCGGCGGCATCGATTTCGACACCGTGGGAAGATTCGCGGACGAGGTCGTTGCGGTGGCGCACGAGGGGATTCAGGTTGGTCTTGTCGTGGGCGGCGGAAACATTTTCCGCGGGGCCAAGGGCGCGGAGACCGGATTGGACCGGCCGACCGGCGACTACATGGGCATGCTGGCCACGGTGATCAACGCGCTGGCCGTGCAGGCAGCCATTGAGACCCGCGGCGTCGAGACGCCCTCACCGCGCAGCACCGCGGCGAAATTGCCGTGTTCGCGGATGTTGAAGACGACGATCGGGATGTTCGAATCACGGCACAGCGCGACGGCGCTGGCATCCATGACCTTGAGATTCTGGGCGAGCACCGTGTCGTAACTGACGGTCGCGAACCGCGTGGCGCTCGTATCCTTCTTGGGGTCGGCGTTGTAGACGCCATCGACGCTGGTGCCCTTGAACAGCGCGTCGCAATTCATCTCGGCCGCGCGCAGGGCGGCGGCGGTGTCGGTCGTGAAGAACGGGTTGCCGGTGCCGGCGGCGAAGATCACGACGCGCCCCTTTTCCATGTGCCGTTCGGCCCGGCGACGGATGTACGGCTCGCACACTGAACTCATCGGGATCGCCGACTGCACCCGGGTCTGCACGCCGTGGCGCTCCATGACGCTCTGCAGCCCCAGCGCGTTCATCACCGTGGCCAGCATGCCCATGTAGTCTGCCTGGGCACGCTCCATGCCCGCCGATGCCGCCGAGACGCCGCGGAAGATGTTGCCGCCGCCAATGACGATGGCCAACTGGATGCCCAGCGCCTGGACATCCTTGATTTCCTTGGCGATGGCGTCGCAGGTTTCCGGGGAAATGCCGTGGTCGCGCGGGCCCAGCAAGGCCTCGCCGCTCAGCTTCAACATCACGCGCCGGTATCTTGG